>SKHB01000139.1 GCA_007117135.1 Microbacteriaceae bacterium
CGTGGACAATGTGATTATCCGAGCCCCGAGCGAGGATTGAACTCGCGACCCCTTCCTTACCATGGAAGTGCTCTACCACTGAGCTATCGGGGCAATGGTGCCTCAGGCACCGATTGAGAGTAGCACCATTATTTCACCCCCGCCAAACGTGGGCGACCAGGTGGTGTGGGTGAGGCGAGACGCCTGACCGACAGACGCGCTTGCCCCGGACGAGTGTGGCTAGCGCGCGTTGGCTGTCAGGAAGGCGAAGGGGTCAACATAGACTCCGTCAATTCTGACCTCAAAGTGCAGATGCGGTCCGGTTGATGTTCCAGTGTTTCCGACAAGTCCGACAAAATCGCCCGCGCTGACCGTTTCGCCCACCCGCAAGGGGCTGGAATCTCTTTGCAAGTGGGCATAAACGGTCATCACGGATTGCCCATTGATTTGGTGCGTGATGTACACGTGCTGTCCGTATCCACCGGAGAACTCAGACTGGGTCACCACCCCGTCCGCCATAGCATACGTCGGAGCGCCGCGACCGGGAACAAAATCGACACCCCGGTGGTAGCTCGAACAGTAGCGGCACGGGGCAATCCGGTTTCCAAAGCCTGAGCTGATGGGGACAGCGACAGGGAACGGCCACCGAACGGGCCCCGCATTATTGACCGAATAGTTGAAGCTTCGGCCTCCATACCGACTGCGAAGCACTTCCGCGTAGGAGGTCACACTCCAGGATTCGCGGCTAATGGTGGTGGTTTCAGGGTCGGAACTTGCCACAATAAATGCTTGGCCGGACGCGCCATCGTCACTGCCCTCCTCCTCGAAAGCAACCGCTGGGGCGGCCATATCGGAGGTGTAAAACAGGTTAACCGGCATGGATACTCCGATAAAGAGCAGCGGAGCCGCGACCATCACCGCCCAGGTGAGAGCACGCTGACCGGCTGTTTTATGTTCGACCGGTCGAACTCTTTCGGCCTGCGGGGCGATTGTGACGGGGAAAGTGTGTGTGGAGGGGGCGGGTGTTTTCCCCGATGCCCGTCGAGTGTTGGGCCGAGGCGCTAGCCCAATATCCAACGACGGGTCATGTTCAACGACCGACGTGACGGGAATAGTGCGGGTGAGGGGAGGCACGTGTCTCTGCTCACGCGGACGTCTCAGTTCCGGAACCGCGCTCACAGCGCCGGTAATGGGCGACGGGCCGTCGTTCTGCGAAGAACGGGACGACGCTGCTGGAGGTGGCGGAGTGTGACGCGCTTTTTCTGCCTGCGACGCTTCTGCCGCTTCGCGAATTTCCCGCCTGGAAGGTAAAGCGTTAGTTTTTTCTGCTTCGCGCAGTTGACGTCTAGTAGGGAAGGGCGGAAGAGAGTCGTGTGACACTGACCAAACCACCTCCCGCTCCACAGATCGTCGCACGCATACGTGAGGGAGTTCACTGGCTGGGGTGCCACCGACTCCCACAACTGCACACGCTACCAAAACTAGCTACGTAACAGATTGGTAAAGTCTACAAGTCTGAGGGGGCACTCAGCTCAGCGGGGGGATTTCTTCCAGGGGGATATCTCCCCCGTATGCAACGATCAGATCGTGCAGGCGGGCAACCATTTCTGGGTGTCCAGCGAAAACTGCCTCTCGGCCGGGAGCTCGCCCGTGAAAACCGGTCACAAGCCCGCCAGCTTCTTGAACAATGACAGCCCCGGCAGCGAAATCCCAGGGGCTGGTGGTGCGCTCGAAATACACGTCGGCCTGAGCGTCTGCAATCATGACCAAATCCAGTGAGGCGGTGCCCATTCGACGAATGTCTCGAACCCGGGGGAGGACGTCAACAAACAGCTGGGCTTGGTGTTTGCGAAAATGCGCTCCGTAAGCAAAACCGGTCAGCACCAAAGCTTCCTGTAGGTTAACCGGCTCCGCCACACGAAGTTCCGAATCGCCCCGGTAAGCGCCCAGCCCTGCCCCGGCCGAGTAAACCTCACCGGTGCTGGGGTTGACCACGCAGCCGGCTAACAGCGTCCACTCCTCGGGGGTGGCGGGGCCTTCAACTGCGGCAATACTGACCGCGTAGTGGGGAATGTTGTAAACAAAGTTGGTGGTGCCATCAATCGGGTCAACGACCCAGGTGACCCCGGATTGGGACTCATCTGACCCTCCCTCTTCCCCCAAGAAACCATCTCGTGGCCGGAGCGCGTGTAAACGGTCGAACACGAGTCTTTCTGAAGCCTTGTCCACCTCGGTGACCACATCGGAACTCGACGACTTGGTGTTCTGGACGGCCACATGGTCGAGTCTTTTGGTGCGGATGAATTCGGATGCTTCGATGGCAACTTTTTGTGCCACGTCGACAAGTTCACTGACACCATTCACCGGCGCGACTCCTTCACCCCCCAACGACCTGTGGGGACTATTTTTTCCCGGCGATTCCTTTGCCAAAACCTTCGGCAATGTTTTTGACCGCTTCAGTTAATTCGCTGGGAATAATCCAGAGCTTATTGGATTCGCCTTCAGCCAGTTTGGGCAGGGTTTGCAAGTATTTGTAGGCGAGAAGTTTCTGGCTGGGGTCTCCCTGGTGGATAGCCGCAAACACTGTTTCGATAGCTTTTGCTTCCGCGTCGGCTTCAAGAATTTTCGCTTTCGCTTCACCTTCAGCACTCAAAATGGCGGCCTGTCGGCGGCCTTCCGCTTCTAAAATGGCCGACTGTTTGGTGCCTTCAGCGGTTAAGATGGCCGCCCGGCGGTCACGTTCGGCGCGCATTTGTTTTTCCATCGAGTCTTGAATCGACACCGGCGGTTCGATGGCTTTGAGTTCCACCCGGTTGACCCGGATGCCCCATTTTCCGGTTGCCTCGTCAAGCACCGCTCGAAGCTGGTTGTTGATGTTGTCTCGGGAGGTCAGTGCTTGCTCCAGGTTCAACCCTCCCACCACGTTTCGAAGAGTGGTGGTGGTCAGTTGTTCGACACCTTGCAGGTAGTCCTGGATTTCGTAGGTGGCGGACTTGGCGTCGGTCACTTGGAAATACACCACCGTGTCAATGGAGACCACCAGGTTGTCTTCGGTGATCACCGGCTGCGGTGGAAAGCTCACCACCTGTTCGCGCATGTCCACTAAGGGCAGCAGTCTGTCGATGAAGGGGATCAGAATGTTCAGCCCAGGGTTCAAGGTCGTGCGGTATCGGCCAAGGCGCTCAACAACGCCGGTGAATGCTTGGGGCACTACGCGAACGGCCCGCCTCACCACCACCACGGCGAAAACAACAAGGACAAGGACAAGGGCAATGACAAATAGTTGTTCTACTAACGGTCCCAATAACATCAGCTTTCCTCTTCCTCAAACACCGACACCCGCTCAACGACAACTGTTGCGCCGTCGACTCGAACAACGCTGACCTGATCACCGTCAGCAAAACTTTCGGCCGACTCTGACCTGGCCGTCCATGTTTCCCCGTTTCGAAGTTTCACCGACCCCTGCTGACCCACAAAATCGGAAACGACAACGCCTTCCATGCCACTAAGAGCATCCACATTGGTCGGAATGAGCGGGTCGTTTTTCGCCACCGTGCGCAACAAAACCGGGCGAATAGTAAACAGCAGTAACGCCGTCACAACGGCTGCTGCCGCAACCTGCACCCACCAGTCAGCTCCCAGAAGGTTTGTTCCCAGACCCCCAAAAAGAGACCCCGCAGCAATCATCAAAAACGTGAATTCGAGGGTCAACAGCTCAATGACCACAGCAGTCAGTACAACCACTAACCACACCAACCACAAATATGCGGTGACGTCGATAATCCAGTCGAGCATGACTCCTCCGTCTCGAGCGTTTTGGTGAAATCTAACAGTCTGACCCGACAACGCGCTGAATGGCGAAGACTAAACTCCTAGGTATGTCAACAGGCACACCCCTTCACGTGAACATTCTTGCCTGGGTGGGGCACGAAGAAAAGGCTCGCGTCATCGAAGAGGCGGTCAGGCCTCACGCCGACCAGGTCACCGTAATTTATTCGGTCCCCGACAATCCGCCCGAAATTCCGGACACGTGGACCACAGTCGACTACGAATGTTTTTTTGGCTGCAAGTTTCACAAGGCCCTCGAGCTTCACACCACCGGCGTCATGCTGCAAATTCAAGCCGATGCTCACATCGACGACTGGGCACACCTCATTCGTCGATGTCGTGAGGCTTTCGACACGATTCCCGATGTGGGTGTCTGGGGGCCAGACGTCGACTACACGATGTATCGAACCGAGAAAGTCTTCATCTCCGATTTTGACCCAGACAACTTCCTCATTTCCGTGCGACAAACAGACGGCATTGTCTGGGCCATGTCCGACAAAGTGATTGAGCGAATGCGCCAAGCCGATTACACAGGCAACCGTTTAGGGTCAGGTATTGACGGCATGGCGATTGCTTTCGCCTACGCGAACAACATGCTGGTTCTGAGAGACACGTCCCTGGTGGTTGATCACCCCAAAGGCAGCGGGTATAGCAAGGAGGAAGCACGGGAACAGTTGCTCTGGTTCTTGGACCAAATGACCCCCCAAGAAAAGATCCAAATGAAAATCACCCGCATCAAGAAACCCCAACCACTGTCGACCAAAGACCTCCTCTATCTTTTGGCGAAACGCCTCCGAGGTCGAAACGGCGATTAAAGACATTGACCCCAAGCTCGGTCAGGGGCGACGAAAAAGTTTCCCGATTCGTCGGGCAATAAACCGCGAGTGAATTCCCAGATTTTTCTTCAGCCCAACCCCTCGAACCCAACCGTGTTTCCACATCCGCCGGCCCAACACCCGAACACGAACGCAAGAAGCAGCGCGAAGTTCACTTTCCCGCTCCGCAACAGCTCTGGTCACTTGGGCTGCCAGACCCCAGTTGGTAAAAATTGCTTCCCTGGCTTCTCGGAGAGCATCGAGGCGATCCTCCCAGGTGTCGTTTGCTAACGTGTCTCGAATCACGTCAAGTGCCCGCTCAGGATCATCAATCGGTAACCAGATGAAACTGTCTATGGGGAAATAGTCACCAATGTTTGGTGCACCAAAATAGAGAGGCACCGACCAGCCCATAAAGGCGTCAGTAATTTTTTCAGTCCAATAGTCGGGGGTGGAGCCGTTCTCGATTGCAATTGTGTATTTATACGGGGCAATACCGTCCCACTTGTCATCTAATGGTCTGGCTC
>SKHB01000077.1 GCA_007117135.1 Microbacteriaceae bacterium
ATCTTTCCTCGCCGAGGATCTTATTGATGGCTTAGCTCAACGTGGATACAAGCAACTTGCTCTCACGTCCAGTGCGGCCAACGACATCACCCGCTTCCCCAAACTGCACCACCACGACCCGTTTGACAGGCTTCTCCTGGCACAAGCCGTGACCAACAACCTCTTGTTCATCACAGCCGATAGAACACTGGTGAACCTTGACCTGGAGTTTGTGCACGACGCTTACCTGTAATTGCTGGTTGGTCAGGAAAATGAGATGTCACCATATTCCTCGCAACCGAGCCAC
Source organism: Microbacteriaceae bacterium (assembly GCA_007117135.1). Classification (GTDB taxonomy): domain Bacteria; phylum Actinomycetota; class Actinomycetes; order Actinomycetales; family Microbacteriaceae; genus Pontimonas. The sequence goes on from SKHB01000077.1 coordinate 287, forward strand.
CTCACGCAAAATAAAACGAGTTTCTCTTATTTATTGGCACGGAAGCCCTTTTTAGAGGGCTTCTCTTTGGAAATAAAGTCGAGAGAAATCAAATAAAAAAGTTTGCTCTTTGGGCAAGGTGAGCTACTCTCTGAATTGAGGAAAGATTCCTCGTCTTCACTCTGAGCGAAAACGGATAACCGATGAGCGCGTCACGAAAAGTGTCTTCTCCCCAACTTCAGTCACCGAGGAAGCGACTCGTTGCCTGGTTGGCTGGCCTAGGTTTGCTTACCTCAAGCTTCGCTATAGGTGTACCCGCAGCGGCTAACGATGACCCGCCATCTACCGTTTTACTCACGGTGACAGTAGTTGACGAAACGGATGGCTCGGTTAGTGCCCCGGGAATCCCCGGTGCCGAGTTGAAGGTGTGGCTCGAGGATGTGGGGATTAATCTATGCTTCACCGCTAGTGAACAGGCTGTGTTTACCGGCTCGGACGGTGGTGCTTCCTGTCTCGTCCCTGCCAACGCGTCACTTCGCTTCGAAGTTATTCCTCCAGCAGATGGAGAAGATTTCCTCCGCCCGTTTGGTAAAGCCCTTTCTACCGGCGAAGAGAATGTCACCCGCCAGGTGGCGACAATCAAAGCCCCTTCCGGCAATCGCTCGATTTCGGGAACGCTGCGATCAAGTAGTCCCTCGGTTGTCTTGGGCCCTGAGAAGAACGTTAACTTGTTCTACAACGATGAGGATTACGGCTTCTTCTTTTGGGACGTATTCACTGACGCCGTAGGGGGTTTTGCATTCGAAGGGCTTAGTCCCGGAAGTTACGTCTTGCAAACGAGTGGAGACGATCACCTTTACTGGTTCGCGGATGTCACCCTCGGCTCTGTTAATCTCGTCGTGAACCCAAACCTGTTGGCACCTGGAGCCTTGGTCATCGAAGGCAACGTCTTTGAGAGAGGAACCGAGATCCCTGTCCAAGATGTCTCGGTGTCGGCATTTTTGAAGCGGGACGGCTCCACCCAGTCCTCATGGAGCGAAACTGTCGAGACTGACGAAGATGGTCGTTTTGTGATCTCTGGTGTTCCAGCTGGGCGTATCGAAATATACATTTCAGAGACACCTGACCGTTTTTTCGAACAGTGGGCTGATGTCACGCTCAACACCCGTTCCGGTGAGTTGGAGCACACGTTCTTCCTCGACCCTTTGCCGACCCCTCAAGATGGCATGATATCGGGAGTAGTGAAGGATGATGGCGGTGATGATGTTGCTGGCGCAACCGTTTACCTGTCCTATAGCCAGGGTGACCGAGGATACTTCAAGACCAAGAAGACTACAGCGACGGGGACATTTTCCTTTGAGAACCTGTGGGCTGGTCAATACTGGCTATGGGTGAATTGTGACCACCCATGTAGTGGCTTGGATTCAGCCTGGTCGAGTGTCCGAATCACCGATGGAACAAAAGAGCCAACAAGAGTCTTTACCTTGAAAACTCTGCCGACAGGCAACAACACTCTTGAGCTCACGTTCGAGGATCAATCTGAAACAGCGATATCGGACCTGTATGTAGATGTTCAGAATCGGTCGTTTACGTCGATCTGGGAAGATGGAACCACCGACGTGGATGGGAAAGTAACCCTGACGGGCCTTCCCGCAGGCAGCTACTCGGTGTGGCCACAAACGTATGACCAAGAAAATGATCGGCCAGCTTTCAAGAGCTTGCCATGGGGCGACGAGATTGTTGCGGTGGGCTCGGGAACAACGCTGAAAACGTTGGTTCTTGAACGAATCGACTACGCAAACGGTTCACGAGTGTCAGGCACTGTTACAGACACTCGCACAGGAAACCCTGTGGCCGGGGCAAACATTTCGTTGTCTACCGAATCCATTTTCCTGAACACTACTGCTGGCCCAGATGGCTCCTGGGAGTTCGCCAAGGTTCCGCCCGACGATTACTTCCTTTTTGTGGGGCCACCAGACTTTGACGACACCGTGTATGACTCCGTATTCATGGATGTGGGAGATGTCCCCCAGAACGGTGACCTCACTCTTAACGTAGAAACACGGTCTATCCTGCCGGGGACCGGCTCGGTTACCGTGACGACGAGGAATAAGGTCGATCACCGCCGCATTTCTGGTGAGACTGTTTTCCTTTATCACGCCACGGCGAACTATTTCGAAGAGGGTCAAACGGTGGACGGAACCTTTGTGTTCTCTAATTTGCCTCCAGGAACCTATTACCTTCAGGCTGATTCGAATGAGTTCCTGTTCGATGACGGCTTCGAGGTAGAGGTCGGTCAGACCGGAAACACAAATGTGACATTCAGGGGTGAGAGCCTCAGTCGTGTTGGGACGGTCTCGGGCAAGATAACCGACGAAAGTGGCGAGGGGCTCCAAGGTGCGTTCGTGCAGATAGGGGTGATGGCAACGAGCGAAAACGAAGAAACCCCCTTCTCCCGCTGGGTATCCGACCTGTTCACATTTACCGATGGCAACGGGAACTATGAGCTCACGAGGGTGCCGGTTGGCAGGGAAATTGAAATTGAAGTCGATGTTTCTTTTGGTTCTGATGCAGACCGTCCGGGTGGGCTTGTCCCGTTTAGTGAACGTTTCACCTTGAACACTGACAACCCTTCCGCGACCAAAGACATAAAAATGGAGCCTGGTGGGGTTATTTCTGGCACAGTAACGGTGCAAGATGGCTCGCCACCGCAGGGTTTGTGGGCAACAGCTTTTGATGCTGGCACGTTCAACTGGCTGTCCAGCGCCCCTGTCTCGGGAGATGGCACCTTCAGCATCGAACGCTTGAGGGCTACGAGCGGAGACCAGCGAGTCATCGTTCTCTTCGAGGACTTCCGACGCAGTGGCGCCAGTATCCAAAATGCCTTTTATGCCGCCCCCGGTCTGAGTTTCACCCCGGATGATGCGGCGGAGCTGCAGGTGACGTCGGGCAGCACAACAACCCTGGACACCCGAGAGTTACAACTTGGCGGCTCGATTGAAGGAACCGTCTCGGTCCTCATTGACGGGGCAGACGCTGATCTGCCTCGGGGCCGATGGGTGTATGTCCAAGTCCTCGATTCGACCGGTGATGCTGTACCGTTCGTGGGCGGTTTCGCTGACGGATTTAGTGGGGGTAAGTATTCTGTTCGTGGGCTTGCCCCTGGTGATTACACTCTCGAATTTATTGACGGATTGTCATTCTGGGGTGGTTTCACGACCGATGCTGAGCGTCGACTTTACAACACCGTCAAGTCAACGTCACTCACTGTTACGGCGGGCGGTGAAACGACATACAACCAACAGATGAGCACAACTCGCCCTGCAGAGGTGCCGGAGGACGTGCCAGTTATCAGCGCTCTTGACGCCGAGGGTGACCTTGAGGGCGGCATTGGAATCTCCAGCTCATTGGGAATTGGTTCGGAAACATCGATCGAACTTCCCTCCGAAATGGCTGGAGAATGGGTGCTCGTTGTCGCAAACTCAACACCTCAGTTCCTTACTGAACAGTGGGTGCAAGTAAGCGCAGGCGGGTCAGTAACGTTCACTCTGCCGGCTGATTTGGAAGGGAACCACCAAATCGCTGTTCAGGACGCCAGCGAACGGCTGGTCGGATGGTCCCAAGTGAACATCTCGAACAACCCGGCGCCGCCGAGTCGCACGTCCAGCAAAAAGGCGAAGGCAGTACCGGTCGAGCAAATCCAAGAGGCACGGCAATGGATCCAAAATCCGGTCGGCCCCCGCCCCACGGTGGGGATTGAACCGGGCCTGCCTGAAGCGTCAGAGACTGACGTGGAGATGCCGGCCGTCGAACCTGAAGCGGACACTTCCCCGGCTGCCCCCTCCACAGAGACCGATCAGACCACCGCGCAAGCAAGCGGTACCGGGGTCGGCACACTTCTGTGGTGGGTGCTGGGAATCCTTGTCGCTGTTGGCGCCATCACCGCACTGGTGCTCATTGCCAGAAGACGCCTCGTCTAAGCAGGAAACAGTGATGGCCCGGGGAGACCCGGGCCATCAGTTTCTCAGGCCCTGAGAAGCCCATTGAGGGGCCTCCTGCAAGCCCTGGGGAGCCGCTTAAAAGGCAGTGGTGTAGGCGTTGAGAGCAGGCTGGCCGCCTAAGTGTGCGTAAAGGACTTTGGAGCCTGGGGCGAAATAGCCTTCTTTCACCAGGTCAATTAGTGCCGCCATCGACTTACCCTCATACACCGGGTCAGTGATCATGCCATCAAGCCTGGCAGCTGTTTTGATGGCCTCAATAGTTCTGGGCCCCGCAACACCATAAATGTCGTCATGCCAGCGGTCTAGCAACACCACCTCATCCTCAGACAACTCTCTGCCTAACTCGATGGCTTCTGCTGTTCTTTTGGCAATCCGCGTGATCTGATCACGCGTTTTCTCCACCGTCGCAGACGCATCAATGCCAATAACACTCTGTGCTCGGTCGGTGTGAGCAAAGCCAGCAATCATGCCCCCTTGCGTTGACCCCGTCACCGAACACACCACCACCGCATCAAACTGCCACCCGAGTTCCTTTTCCTGGTCCATTACCTCAAACGCCCAGTTGGCAAACCCGTGACCACCCAACGGGTGGTCACTAGCCCCCGCAGGGATTGCATAGGGCTTCCCGCCACGTTCTTCGACGTCGGCGATAGCCTGCTCCCAGGATGGTCTGAAACCAATATCAAACCCGGCGGCATCAAGTCGTACTTCTGCGCCCATAATCCGGGAGAGCAAAATGTTCCCCGTGGTGTCGTAGTGGGGCTCTTCCCACTCCACCCAGTGTTCTTGAACCAAAACCGCCTTCATCCCCAGTGTTGCGGCGACAGCCGCAACCTGTCTGGTGTGGTTGGACTGGACACCACCAATAGACACCA
>SKHB01000119.1 GCA_007117135.1 Microbacteriaceae bacterium
ACGCCATTTTGCCGTTGTAGGTGATGGTGCCGGACGTGGGCCAATAGATTTTTGCCAAACACTTCAGAAGCGTTGATTTACCGGAACCATTTGACCCGATGATGCCGTATGTTTGCCCTGCTTCCACATCAAACGTGACGTCCTTGAGGGCCCAAAATTCGTCGTGGCGGGAGGTTCTGCCACGCATCACCGCCGACTTCAACGTTTGGTTTCGCTCATGGTAGAGGCGAAATTTTTTGCTGACGTTATCGACGGAAACAGCAACGTTCGTCATATCAGCTCCGCCAAGTTTTTGTCCTTCTTCGAAAACACCCACAGGCCTACCGCAAACGTCACAAACGCCCACGCCATTGCCGCCCACACCGACGACATCTCAGGCCACGTGTTGTGATACAGCAGGTCCCGGAAGATTGACACAAAAGGTTCCATCGGGTTGACCTTGTACAAGTCCACCAGGGTGATGGGCGTCCCCAACAGGCCACCCCAGCGGTCTGATTGGGCTTGAACCAAACTGATCGGATACAGAATCGGGGTCAAGTAGAACCAAAACTGTAAGAGAACCGTCAACAGGTAGGCGAGGTCGCGGAAATGCACGTTAGCGATAGATAACAGCATGGACAGTCCTGCCGCGAACACGCCAAGAAGCAGCATGAAGGCGATGGTCAACGGAATCCACGGCAACACAAACGCGCCGAAAATGGTCAACGCAATGGCCAACACGGCCATCTCAAACATCCAGTTCACCATTCCTGCGCCGGTCAGCGACAGGGGGATGACAAGTCTCGGGAAATACACCTTCTGGACCAGGTTGGCGTTATCGACAATGGATCGAACACCGAGGGTGATGGTGGAGTTGAAAAACAGCCACGGCAATAACCCACACACCAGCCACAGGGCATAGTTATTGAGCCCACTGGGGTCACCGATTTGGGCGGGGACACGAAACACCACTGAGAAGATGAAGGTATAGACGATGATGGCGGCAATCGGGTTAGCCAACGACCACAGTTGCCCAAGCGCCGTCCGCTTATATTTTCCTCTAATTTCCCGCTGGGTGAGGTTCACCAACAGTTCGCGGGATGCCACCAGGTCCCGAAAATAGGCTTTTTGGAAACTATCCCCGCGCGTGTCAGCCACCCAGCAAACCCTCCAAGTAGTGGCCGTATCCGCTCTTAGTTAGTGGTGCCGCCAAGTCACGCAGTTGACGGTCATCAATCCACCCCGCCCGCCACGCAATCTCTTCAATGCAACCAATTTTCAGGCCCTGCCGTTCCTCAATAACCCGGACATATTCACCGGCTTGCATCATTGACTCAAAAGTTCCGGTATCCAACCACGCAATGCCGCGGTCCAACACCTGCACCCTCAGCTGACCGGCCTGCAGGTAGTGGTCATTGACTGCGGTGATTTCAAGTTCCCCGCGAGCACTCGGGCTGATGGATTTAGCGACGTCGACCACCGAATTGTCGTAAAAGTAGAGGCCCGGAACGGCGAAGTTACTTTTAGGTTTCTCCGGTTTTTCTTCAATAGATACTGCCCGCATCTGGTCGTCAAACTCAACAACGCCATATTGTGTGGGGTTTGCGACGTGGGCGGCAAAAATGAGCCCGCCCTCAATGGTGGCGTGGTTGCGCAGGGAAGACCCCAGGCCTGTGCCGTGAAAAATGTTGTCGCCCAACACCAACGCCACCGATTCGTCGCCAATGAAATCTTCACCGACCAAGAAAGCGTCTGCGAGACCCCGAGGTTCGTCTTGTATGGCGTAGTCGATGACCATACCGAGCTCACTGCCGTCTCCCAACAGGTTTTTGAACTGTTGGTTGTATTCCGCGGTGGTAATGATTAAGACTTCTCTAATACCGGCCATCATGAGTGTCGACAGCGGGTAGTAGATCATCGGTTTGTCGTAGATGGGCATTAGCTGCTTAGAAATGCCACGGGTAATCGGCCACAGCCTGGTTCCCGACCCACCAGCAAGAATGATGCCTTTCATCGCCTACCCCTCTCCGTGGAAGACAGGGAGCAGGCCGGCAGCCTGAGCGTCCGCCATTGTGGGGGCCTGTTGGTCTTTGGGGGAGAGCAACAACTGGTCTGGCGTGAAACCGAAATCAATCGCCAGGTCACTGTCAAGCGGGTGAATGCCGTGCTCGGCGTGTGGGGTGTACACGTCGGAAACCAGGTAAGCGACCAGGGTGTTGTCGTCTTTGGCCACAAACGCGTGACCGACACCGACCGGCAACAACACAGCATCGCGGCTGGCGGAATCCAAGTCAACAGCCTCCCAGGTTCCAAACGTGGGGGAACCGACGCGGATATCCACCACAACGTCTCTGATTGCGCCCGACAGGCAGGTCACTAGTTTTGCTTGACCGGGGGGAACATCAGCAAAGTGAATCCCTCGTACCACCCCTTTGGCCGACCTGGACAGGTTCGCCTGCGATACCGGAAAACGGTAACCGGTGGCGGTATGCATCTTGTCGATGCGGAACCATTCGACAAATTCTCCGCGGTCATCAGCGTGCACAACGTTGCTCACGCGATACGCGCCAGGGATGCCTAGGGGAATGAATTCCACCCCCGAACTCTATCAACGCCACGCACCCTGGGGCGTGTTTGAGCCAACTAGACTGGCCGAAGCGCATCCGTGGATGTGCAGCAGTGGGAGGAAATACTGTGAGACTTGTTGTCACCGGTGGGGCCGGGTTTATTGGTTCCAACTTTGTTCGCATGGCTCTTTTGGGCCAGCTCCCCACTGTTCCCGTCACGTCTGTGACGGTGCTTGATTCTTTGACCTACTCCGGAACGCTAACAAACCTGGAAGCAATTGCCGATGACCCGAGGTATCGCTTTGAACACGCCGATATTCGTGACACCGAGGCGCTGAACCGGATCCTTCCTGGCCACGACGCCATCGTTCACTTCGCTGCCGAAAGCCACGTGGATCGGTCAGTTGTGGATGCGAGCATATTTGTTGAAACAAACGTTTTGGGAACCCAACGGCTCCTCGATGCTGCCCTAGCTCACGGCATTCCCCGCTTCGTTCACATCTCCACCGATGAGGTCTACGGCAGCATCGACGAGGGTGAGTGGGATGAAAACGAACCTCTTTTGCCAAACTCCCCCTACGCCGCCAGTAAAGCAAGCAGTGACCTGATTGTTCGCAGTTACCACCGCACACACGGCATGAACGTTTCCATTACTCGCTGCTCCAACAACTACGGCCCCCACCACTTCCCCGAAAAAGTGATTCCCCTGTTTGTCACGAACCTCATCGACGGGAAACCTGTTCCCCTTTACGGCGACGGCCTCAACCAGCGCGACTGGTTACACGTCGACGACCACTGCCGCGGAATCGGGTTGGTGCTCACCGACGGCAAACCAGGCGAGATTTACAACATTGGTGGCGGGACAGAACTCACCAACCGGGAGCTGACCACCATGCTCTTGGAAGCCACCGGCCGAGATGAGTCGTTTGTCACCTACGTGGAAGACCGCAAAGGTCACGACCGTCGCTACTGCGTCTCAATTGACAAAATTTCTCGAGAACTCGGCTACGCACCACAGGTCCCCTTCAGTGAAGGTTTAGCCGATGTTGTGCAGTGGTATCGGGACAATCGGGCCTGGTGGGAACCGTTGAAAGACCGCGCGGCCCTATGACCACGGTTCTCATCACCGGAGCATCGGGGATGCTCGGGAGAGACCTGACTGATCTCTGCTCAGATCTTGATGTTCGGCCACGCAGCCGAACCCAGCTGGACATCACTGACGTCTCACAGGTCCAGGATGCCGTGGCCGGTGTTGACGTCGTGGTCAACTGTGCCGCATACACGAAGGTCGACCAGGCTGAACAAGACATCGATGAGGCCACGGCCGCAAACGCTGTCGGCCCCAGGGTTCTGGCAACCGCGTGTAAAGACTCTGGGGCAAGACTCATCCACCTCTCCACCGACTACGTGTTCCGGGGCGACGCCACCACCCCCTACCCGGAAAATTCCCCCCGCGACCCCGTGTCGGTGTATGGCGCATCAAAAGCAGCCGGTGAAGAAGCAGTGTTGGCTACCTACCCAGAAGGGTCGGTGATTATTCGAACCGCGTGGTTGTATGGCGAACACGGCCCCAGTTTTCCCCGAACCATGTTGAACGCCTCCGCCACCAGAGACACCCTCAACGTTGTGGATGACCAGGTGGGCCAACCCACGTGGACGAGAGATCTTGCCCGACAGATTCGACTGGTCATCGACCATGACATCCGCTCCGGTGTTTTCCATGGAACAAACGCCGGGCAGACAAGTTGGTGGAATTTCGCGAAAACAATCTTCGACACGGCGGGACTTGACCCCGATCGAATCCTCCCCACAACCTCTGCCGAGTTTGTTCGCCCAGCACCCAGACCTGCCTGGTCGGTGCTTGGCCACGCCGCATGGGCTGCCGTGGGACTTCCCGCGATGCGCAGCTGGGAAGAGGCTTTCGCTGAGGCGTATCCGGAGTGTTTTTCGGACATTGTGGGCGGCCAGTGATGGCACCCAAGCTGGGCATCGTTGTTGTCACCTACGACTCGGGTGATGTTTTGGAAGGCTTCCTCGCCTCCGTTGAACACTCCACCGTCACCCCCCAACACATTGTTGTTGTCGACAACTCACCGACAGTACTCACCCCACCGTCCACCCCGTGGTGTCCAAAACTTGACGTCCTCCACCGACCCGACAACCCCGGCTATGGCGGGGCAGCCAACCACGGGGTTGGCGCACTGGATGGGGACATTGACTGGGTGTTGGTGTGTAACCCGGACATTGTGGTGAACCCTGACACTCTAAAAATTTTGTTGGAGCAGGCGGATGCCCACCCCGAGGTGGGGTGTTTAGGGCCGGGCATTGTCAACGAAGACGGCAGCCTCTACCCGTCCGCTCGAGCCCTTCCCACTCTGCGGATTGGCATCGGTCACGCCCTGTTTGGTGCGGTGTGGCCGGGGAATCACTGGACCCGCGCGTACCGGGGCGATTACCGTCGGAAAACTCCCCGACCCGCTGGCTGGCTGTCCGGATCATTTCTGCTTCTTCGACGAGAAGCTTTTGACGCGGTCAATGGTTTCGACGACGGCTATTTCATGTTTTTCGAGGACGTCGACTTGG
>SKHB01000068.1 GCA_007117135.1 Microbacteriaceae bacterium
CGGGGTAGAGTAGTGGGGTTGTCACTTCGGTGATACATGCCACGGGCTGTGGCGCAGCTTGGTAGCGCACTTGACTGGGGGTCAAGGGGTCGCAGGTTCAAATCCTGTCAGCCCGACAAATGTGATCTCTCAAGAGATAGGAAACTTCTGAACCCTCACGGGTTTGGAAGTTTTCTGTTTTTTTGGGGTTGTTAGTCCTTGGTGGGGCCAATGGCCGCTGTCAACAGTCACCTACGTCCTGTGCTCTCCACCCCTCAGCGGTGTTGCCGGAAGTCGGCGCCGGAACTGAATTATGTATTACGCTATGTCATACGTATTCGACGCGGACTGGAGTTACCGTGGTGCTTACATGGAAAAGAGACATGGAGTGGCGCCCGTTCACGCTAGTGAGGCTCTCCGCGACCCGTGGAGGGTTGTGCTCGACCCTGACCCGTCCAGTAAATCTGGGAGGGGAATCAGGGTGATCGGAGAGACTGCGACTGGACGGCTGCTCACCGTCATCGTTATGCGGGCATCTGTTGTCACCTACGGGGTCAACGGCTGGGATGCCAATGAGAGAGACACGCGGCTTTATCTGGAGACAAACGAAGGGCAAAAACCGTGACAGGCAAACACATTGAACAGATACTCCGTGACGAGGCGGAATACGCCGAAGCCCACAAAGACGCCCCTCTTCGTGATGGCACGATCATTACTCACAAAAATCAGCGCTCTTATGTCTTGTCTATCCGGCTGTCTGAGTCTGAACGGGGAGGCTTAGAGCAGGTAGCAGGGCAGGCGGGTGTGCCGGCGTCTAGCCTCGCCAGGCAATGGATAGCGGAAAAGCTCTTCTCGCAGAGTTCACCGACAGATCTTGAGGGCGTCGCTGATGTGTTGGAAACAATGGCCAACCAGCTGAGAAACACCCGCAACACCGGCAGTGGCGACGAGGTTAGCGCTAGCTAGCAGCACCCAGGTCCGAACAGTTGCTCCCTGCGCGGCGGTTGGTTCAGCTATCCCGATGGCTTTGCGCAATAAACAGCCACAACCCCAACCCCGCAAACAACACCACGGTGGCGACCCCGACAACGGCCCAATCGTTATCCAGGAAACGATCTCTCGATGCCACAACGAGGCCGAGGGCGGCAAAGTAGCCGACGGTGAGCCAGATGTTGAGCATGGCCACAGTGAAAGGGCACGCCGTGTGAGACGTTCTGATCGACAAGTACTCTGGTTTGGTGTCTTCTACGCAAATTCTCGCCGCTAGTGCCGTGGTGAGAGACGATCAGGGCAGAGTGTTGCTGGTCAAGCGTGGGCATGAGCCAGCGATGGGCCTTTGGTCACTGCCCGGCGGCAGTGTTGAAGACGGCGAAACGCTGTCTCAGGCCGCCATTAGAGAAGTCAAAGAAGAAACGGGCCTGGACATTGTCACAGGCGATGAAGTATGGCGGGTCGTGGTCGAGCTTGCCGAGGGCACACACTACAGTGTCCACGCCCTAGAAGGTGTTGTCACCGGGGGCGTCCTCCTGGCAGGTGACGACGCGGAGGATGTCGGGTGGTTTAGTGGGAATGACCTGCACACCCTAGCCCTCACCCCACATCTGTTGGAGTTTCTAACCTCCAGGTATCTCTAATGCCCGCCGTTCGCGGGTTATGGGCATCGGCGTTTAGCCACCAATGGGGCGACGGTGTTCGCCGGCGTACCAGCCTCGAAGATTGTCGGCAATGTCGTCAAAGAACATGTCGTAGTTGTCTTCGGTGACGAAGCCAATGTGCGGCGTGGCCAAGACGTTCCCCATTGTGACGAGGTCTTGTTGAGAGTCGGTGGTGGGTTCCTCAGGAAAAACATCAAGCCCTGCACCAGCAATACGACCATCCCGCAATGCGTCGACAAGGGCGGCATAGTCAACCAGTTCAGCGCGGGAGGTGTTGATGAAGAGGGAATCGGGACGCATGCGCGCAATATCGTCTCGTGTGATGAGGCCTTCGGTGGTGGGCCCGAGCCGCAGGTGCAGTGAGACGATGGTGCTGGTGGAAAAAAGTTCTTCCCGACTGACGAAGGTGACGCCAGCGTCTGCTGCTCGTTCCGGTGTCAGGTTAGGGCTCCAGCCGTTGGCGGTCATGCCCAATTCGCGGGCAACGCTGGCGATCGCGCTCCCCGCGTTGCCAACACCAACCAGCCCGAGAGTGGCGCCATGAAGGGAGCGACCCAGCGTGGTTTGCCACTGACCAGTCCTGATGTTCCGGTTTTCTGTGACCAAGTTTTTGGTGAGCCCAAAAATAAGCGCCCAGGTGAGTTCGGTGACAGGGTGGGGGTGGATTCGTGTCCCCGACAATGCCACCCCCTCTGGGGGATCAATCACGGCGTTGGCCATCCCGGTGGTGATGACCAGTTGCAGGTGGGGCAGTTTCTGAAGGAGGTCGCGGGGCAGTGGGGTGCGCTCTCGCATGGCCACCACAATGTGTGCGGGGGTGAGGAAGTCAAGCAGGTCGCCCCCGGTGAGGTGGCGTGGCGATACGTTCAAGGTGACACTGTCGGGTAGGCCGGCCGCCTCGAGCCGTTCACGGGCAATGCCTTGGAAGTCGTCCAAGACGCACACAGTCAACGCAGGTGGTGCAGTGTTCATCAACCGAGGATCCTTATGATGCCCGAAGGTCTTCGGGGAGTGTGGGGTTTGCTTCCTGGGTTTTGCCCAAGGTTTGAAGCCTGGTCGCCACGACAGTGATTTCGGCCAGGTTTGTCCTCGGCGGCATGGTCACAGCGGTTAGAGTTGCCTGGGCAACATCCTCTGGCTGAACACACCATTCGCGAAGTTCTTGACTGGGCGGAATGGGTCTTTTGTCCAAAATGGCGGTGTTCACAATGCCGGGCAAAATGGAGGTCACTCGAACCCCATTCATGTGTTCGTCGAGGCCGGTACCGGCGGCAAGCCCCAAGAGACCTGATTTGCTTGCCCCGTAGGCGGGCCCAGCGTGGTCTGGCCACCTGGCCGACACGCTGGACACAAAGACGACGTCACCTTGGCGGTCCCGCAGCTGATCGATTGTGGCGGTTAGAGGGTAGAAAGCGCCGGAGAGGTTGGTGGCGATGACATTGTTCCAATCCTCGATCGTCACTTGAGACAGTCGCCGGTTGGGGATATTCGTTCCTGCCGCCAGTACAAGCGTATCAATGGGGTCGTGACCGGCGAGGAAGGTCCCCAGTTCAGTCATGGCGTCAGAATCTGAGACATCCATTTCGTGGACGACTGTGGACCCTCGCGCAAGGGAATCCTCACCCATGATCCGTTCGATTTCGCTCCCACGTCGGGCTACGGCGTGAACACGCCCCCCTTTTTCGACGAATAGTTGCATGATAGCGGCACCAATTCCGCTGCTTGCGCCTGTGACGAGGGCGACACGTCCGACCATCGAACCGAAAGAGCGGGGAAAGTTTTTCATGGTGAGCCTCCAGGGGTCATGATGGTTTTGAGTGATGCGGGCCGGGACACGATGTCGGTGAAACTGTTGTGGTTGAGGTCATCGAAAGTGACCACTGTGGTAACGATAGTGCCGATGGGGAATTTTGGGTCTGAAAACAGTTCGATTGCTGCCCGAATATCTGTGTCGCTATATACGCGAGAGCCGATGAGGGTGAGCTCTTTCTTTACGCTGTGTGACAGGGCAGTGGGCGCATTGTCGTAACCGAAGCCACTCAACAAAATCCGGCCAGCTGGGGCAGCAATGTCTAACGCCGTGTTGAGCCCTGCCGGAATACCGGTCGCCTCAAAAACGATGTCACACGTATTTTCGTACTCCGGGGCCACGTTGAGACCAACGGATGCAATGCCGATCGTTTCAAGTGTTGCGCGACGGTCGGGGTGGGCTTCAATTACTGTGACCTGGTGGTGTCCACGGTGGCTGAGCACCATCGCGATGATTGCACCAATGGGGCCGCCGCCGACAATGGCGATGGTGTCCCCGGGGTGAGCGGGAATCCGACTGGTCATGTGGAGGGCAACAGCCAACGGTTCGATTACACTCGCCGTGGTCATGTTGGCGTCTGCAGGGAGTTCGTGCAGCTGTGTTGTGGGGGCAGCAAGCAGTTCAGCCATGCCCCCATTGGCGTCGATACCCAACAAGCCTAAGGTGAGGCAGGCGTTGGGGAGGTGGCGCCTGCACGACGCGCATTGACCGCAGGGAAGGAGCGGATTCACGAACACCGGTGTGCCGGGCTCAAGGGTGGGGTGTGAATCATCGACAATGATTCCCGCGCACTCGTGGCCGAGCGTTACTGGCGGGTTAATTCGGCCGCCGAATCCGCCCGACAACAGGTGGATGTCAGACCCACAGATGCCCACTGACGTGGGGCGAATAAGCGTATGTCCGTCGGATGCAGTGGGGGTGGGGACATGGTCAACCACCGGCTCACGATCGCCCGTATACCGGAGGGCTTTCACCGTTGACGGGACCACATTTTCCTCCCACATCGAACCCATTGTCCTATACAATGGGACACCTGTCCAGTAAGTGGAAAAGTGGAGAAGCGAGGGTTCGTGGAAGCCTTAGAACTAGGCCAAGCAGGCAGTGCGCGAATTGTCGCCGTGGAGCAGGCGGCCCCAGGGCCTGGTCAAGTGCGGCTACGTGTTGAACGAGTGGGAATCTGCGCCACCGATGTTCATATTTTTCATGACGAGTTCCCCATCGCCAGTTTCCCGCTGATTCCCGGCCACGAGTTTTGCGGGGTAGTAATCGAGCAAGGTCCCGGGGTGACCGCACCACAGCTTGGCCAACTTGTCGCTGTGAACCCTGCTATGCCCTGCACCACATGCATCCACTGTGAAAGCGGTCGGACAAATTTGTGTGCGAACCGCTTGGCACACGGCGTCAACGCGACCGGAGCACTCAGCGAACAAATCGTTGTCAACGCCACCAACTGTTTTGGCTATACCGCCGACATCTCACCTGAGGAGGCTGTGCTGACGGAGCCTCTGGCCTGCGTGGTCCATGGTATCTCCCGAGCGGGGGGTGTGGCCGGCAAAACTGTACTTGTGATGGGTGGAGGAACCATCGGAATTCTCGCCGCCGAAACCGCCAGGCACGATGGCGCCCAGGCGGTGACGATGGCAGAAATATCGCCAGCCAGACGGGCGCTTGCTGAGGACCACGGGTTCGACCTTTTGGCCCCCGATTTGGCTGAGGCCCAAAGTGGCGGCCGACAGTTTGATCTCGTCATCGATGCCACCGGAGTGGCTCCAGTCATCGAGGCAGGTATGGGGCTGCTCGCCCGGGGTGGAACATTTTTGCAACTGGGCGTGGCGGACCCGCATTCGACTGTTTCGTTGAACCCCTACCTGGTGTTTTCCAACGAATACACGATTGTGGGGTCGTTGACCACTGTAGGAACATTTGACCAGGCGAGGGACCTCATACAAAAGAAGGTTCTAAATCTGAGTGGAATTGTGGGGCAACCGGGCCGGCTCGATGACTTTGTGTCGATTGTGGAAAATTTTTCGGCTCAACCGCACCTGAAATCGACCATTTCTCCGAACATCCGGCACAATTGATGTACGCCGCCTCCCGCAAGGATCACGATGGACTCACCCAAAGGGTTACGACTAGTCGAAAAAGCCGTTGAAGTTGTTGACCAATTGGCTCAACACGGTGAGCTCACGGTCGCACGACTTGCCGAAATTACTGGAGAGCCTCGAAGCTCCCTCTATAGGTTGGTGTCAAGTCTGGAAAGCCTCGGCCTGGTGGAAGCCGGGTCATCTCGGGGTCAGGTGCGGCTCGGCACCAAATTGATTGCGTGGGGGGCAGCGACCCAAGCAAATTTGAGTGTCCGGGAGCGTGCGCTGCCGGTCATGAGAGACCTTAATCAGGTGACCGAATTGACGGTGTATCTCGTTGTTAAACGGGGAGACCGTGGGGTGTGTATGGAACGTTTAGAGGGTGTGCGGGTGGCGACCTTGGTCCTCATGTTGGGTGGTTCTCTTCCCCTGCATCAGGGCGCCGCGCCACGTGCCCTGTTGGCTTTTGGCGACGAATCAGAGTGGTCGACCTATGTTGATACCCACCTGCCTCAGAGCGCCCCGTCTGGCGAGGTTATTTCTCGGTCTCAGTTTTTGGACATGTTGGCTGCTGAACGCAAACAGGGGTACACCGTCAGTGATGAGGACGTCAACACGGGTATTGCCAGTATCGGTGTGCCGATATTTGGTTATTTGGGCAATTTGGAAGCCGCGTTGTCGATCAGTGGCATCAGAGACCATGTCCTGGGCGCCAATAAAGGGCGCAATTTGGGGCTACTTTTGGACGCCGGGCAGCGTATCTCAGAGTTGATGGGGGCGCCACGTCGCATCCAATGAATTGTCTAACCCAGTAGACACAATGTTCATCTAGCGATAATATGCTGTCATGACAATGCATGACGGAGTAACACAATGAACACTTTCGCCCCCCGGGTAACAGACGTTGGCGAGTTGGAAAAACTTGCCGCAGAGGGTCGATGGCTGGTGATGTCGACGGTCGCGAGCGTCAAAGCCGGACACGTTGGTGGACCCATGTCCGCGATGGACGTAATGGTTGCACTGTATTTCTCCGGCATGAACGTCGACGTCAACAATCCCCTCAACCCCGACCGCGACCGATTCATCCTATCCAAAGGGCACTCAGCTATCGGTCTGTATTCCGTCATGGCCATGCGCGGCTACTTTGATCGGGAAGAGCTCAGCACATTCGACACCGGTGATTCCCGGCTTCAAGGCCACCCAGACTCCACCAAACTCCCCGGCATTGAAATCGCGTCAGGATCGCTTGGCCAAGGATTATCGTATGGCGCGGGTGTTGCCCTCGCCGGAAAACTCAACAACGCTGAGTTCACCACGTGGGTGGTAGTTGGCGATGGTGAACTACAGGAGGGGAATATTTGGGAGACCGTCGCTGTTGCCCCCCAATTTGGTTTAGACAATTTGGTGTGTGTTGTTGACCAAAACCGCTTGGGCCAGTACGGCCCACCGCAAAACGACCCTGGCATGTCAACAGACCGTAAAGACCCCTGGCAGGGGGTGGATTTGGCTAAAGTTTTCGACGCTTTCGGCTGGCACGTGATTGCGTTGGCAGACGGCAATGACATGACGCAAGTGCTGAACGCCATCGCCGACGCGAAGAGCCAGCGGGGAAACAACCGTCCCGTAGTGATCATCGCCGAAACGGTAAAGGGAAGCGGCGCATCCTTTGCTGAAGGGCAGCATAAGTGGCACAACGGAATCGCAACCGATGAACAACTTGACCTCGCCCACATGGAACTGTTTGGCACCCCCAGGAAGGCGGCCACTACCTCGTGAAAGCCCTAAGAAACGTCTACGGTGAAACCCTCATCGCGTTGGCGCAAAAAAACCCCAGCCTGGTAGTGGTTGACCCCGATGTGGGAAACTCCACCAAAGCGGACCTCTTCGGTGACGCACTCCCTGACAGGTATTTCTCTGTCGGCATTGCCGAACAAAACGCGGTCGGCATGGCCGCCGGACTCGCCAACACGGGTTTTGTTCCCTGGTTGTCGACCTTTTCTCCCTTTCTGTCCCACCGAGCTGTTGACCAAATACGGATCATGGTGGCCCAGTCGCGCACCAACGTGAAGTTGGCCGGTGCTTACACCGGTCTGCTCACCGGGGCGACCGGCCGCACCCACCAAGATGTGTCAGATATCGCTGTCATCCGATCAATGCCCGACATGACCCTCATTTCGCCCGCTGACGAACACGAGCTAGTGGCGGCGATGGATTGGGCGCAGAACTATGTTGGGCCCGTCTATTTCCGTATCACAAGAGATCCGGAAGAGAGTATTTTTGGGCCCGACTACACCTTCACCCCGGGAGCCGTTCACACTGTCCGCCCGGGGACAGACGCCGTCTACGTGGCCACCGGGGTGCAAACCGTTCGCTGCGTCCAAGCGGCTACGGCACTGGATGCTGAGGGGCTAAGTGTCGGCGTGGTCCACGTTCCGTCCCTCAAACCTGTGGATGAGGACGCCCTCATGGATGCCCTCAGTGGCGTCGACGAGGTTATTTCGGTGGAAGAACACACTGTTATTGGCGGGCTCGGCGGATTGGTTGCAGAGACAATGACATCGCGTGCCTCAGGGGCCAGGCTCACCCGTTGGGGGTTGGACGACATCTGGACTGAGTCAGCCCCCAACGACTTCCTCCTAGACAAATACGGTTTGTCGTCGTCGAAGGTTGCCTCACGGACCATTGAGCTCTTACGGAGCCGGTAGAAGCTTCCTGCCGTAGAGCACAAATACTGCTGCCAGCAGCAGGGTAGCGGCGAGGAAAAACCAGGCGATTGAGAAACTAAATTGTTGGCTCAACACGCCATAAACTGCGGGGCCAACCGTGGCGCCACCAGCCATAGACGCCTGAACCACGCCAGTGAAAAACGCGGAACTCTCCGGTTTGACCTTGATGACTGCGAAGTGGAACACCCCGTTCCACGCCCACCCCATACCAAAACCCAAAATGGTGCCAATAATGAGCATCGCCAAATTCTGAGTGAGAGCCAAAACGACAAACCCAACAGCGCCCCCAACCATCATTAGGGCGACGAATATGAAATGCCGACGGCCCCTCTTATCGGCAAGAAAGCCAAAGTAGATGCGGGCAAAAATTCCCACAAAACTTCCCAGCGCCAACACCAGGGCGGACTGTTCAGGAGTGAACCCTCTACTCACCGCAAAGAGCACCAGGAACCCCGCGAAACTCATTGTGCTCCCTGTTCCCAACCCCGCGCCAATGGCCAAATATTTCAAATACCGGGGGATAGGTTCCTTGACTGCTTTCTCCCGCTTCCACCTATACGTTGAGCGATTAAACGCTTTCGCGAAAGACCGTTTGAGATAGTCGCGGCCGGCTCCCAGCCGAATAATGGAATACACGCCCAGGGAAGCAGAAATGAGTGCAATCGACGCGTATGCGTAGCGCCAATCTTCTCCCGTGGAGAACAGCGGCACCGACAAGCTCACAACGAAGGTCGAGATGGGCAGTGCCGCCTGTTTCAAGCCAAAAGCACGACCCTGGTAAGTGGGGGTGATGTGAAGGGCGAGGCCCTTATTTGCTGACGGTTGGGAGAAAGAATTTGCCAGTGCCGCGACAAATAACCCCATCAGAATGAGAGGAATTCCGCCGCCCAGGAAGGCGAGCATCAACAGTCCAGCGACCGAGAAAATTGACGTCAACAAGACGCCAACCAGCCAGTGAATAGTGTTGACATATCGGCCAATGGCTGTTCCGGTCATTGCCGAAAAACCAAAAAAAGTAGCCAACACCGCACCGAACGTCGAAGGATCTAGCCCATAGGTGTTGACAATTTGGGGAGAATACGCCCCCATCAGCCAAATAGGCATACCGCCCAGCGCAGTCGCTATCAGGGCGATAACGAGTGCAGTACGGGGCTTCACGAAGGCAACACCATCACGGTTGACACGTGTTTAGCCTGCTCTCAGTGCTTGGCCACCATCAATCTTCAAGCTTACGCCGGTGATGAATCCGGCCTGTTCGGAGGCGAGGAAAACAGCGGCGTGGGCAACATCCCACCCGGTGCCCATTTTGTTCCGCAGGGGAACATGCGAGTTTCGCTCTTCGATGACCTCTTCACGGGTCCTCCCCCCCAGGCCGACCCTGTTTTCAATCGCCATGGGGGTTTCCATGAGTCCGGGCAAAATGGCGTTCGCACGGATCCCATCCCCTGCCCACCGAATGGCAATGTTTTCCATCAGTGCTACCACCCCGGCTTTACTTGTCTTGTAGGCAATGTAGGGGTAGTCGATGACTGACGCCAGCGAACCAATACTGGTAATCACGCCGCCACCCTGTTTGACCATGATGGGCAACACTTCACGGCAGGTAACAACCATTCCTGTGAGGTTCACTGTGGTGACGCGGTCAAATGAGTCGACTGTTGCTTCGGTGACGATGGCGTCACCGCCTGCCAGCGAGATTCCGACATTGTTGTGAAGCACATCGATTGTTCCCATGCGAGCGTGTGCTGCAGCCACAACCTGTTTCACAGACTGTTCGTCGGCAACATCACAGAGAAATACGTCGGCCTGTCCGCCTTCCTGGATGATAGCGTCAACCGTGTCTCTTGCTGATGCTTCATCCCGGTCAACCACTGCAACAAAAGCCCCAGCCCGGGCGTATGCGAGGGCGGACGCCTTGCCATTTCCTACCGTTGTGCCAGGTGTTTGTCCTCCACCCATGAGGAGCACGTTTTTTCCACTGAGATCAATCTGCATATTTATGTCTTTCTTTAGTTATCGGGCAGGGCTACTGATGGTGACACCGCCGTCAACGCACATCTCCACCCCGGTGACCCATCTGGACTCATCGGAAGCAAAAAAGAGTGCAGCATAGGCGACATCCCATGCTGTGCCCTCTTTTTTGAGCGGTGAAGCGTTCTTGCGGCGTGCGCGTAGTTCATCAGTCATCCCTCCAGCCCACACATGCGGGGTATACACGGGGCCGGGGAGGACGGCATTCACACGTATTCCTTCAGCCGCATGATCGATAGCCATGGCCCGGGACAACGCCAGTACCGCGCCCTTGGATGTGGTGTACGGGGTGAGGCCTCGGGGACGGATTGCTGAAATGGAGGACACGTTAATGATTGACCCACCACCGGCAGCGATCATTGCAGGCACTGCCGCTTTGGACGCGAGGAACATAGATTTACAGTTCACATCCATCACCCGGTCCCAGGCGTCCTCATCCGTGTCGAGAATGGTTCCCGCGCCTTCAATACCGACGTTGTTGTGCAAAATGTCGACCCGCCCCCACTTATCCAAGGCTGTCTGAACCATTCGTTCATTATCGGAAAAGCTGGTGACGTCCCCAACGAAAACCTCGCAGATGCCGCCTTCCTCTTCGATCATTCGTTGGGTGCCAGTGACGGCTTCCATATCACGGTCGCAGGCTAATACGGTCGCGCCCTCTCGGGCGAAAACGATTGCTGCAGCCCTACCGTTTCCTATTCCGTCCGCTCGGGAACCAGCCCCTGTCACGATGGCAATTTTGCCCTCGAGTCTCGCCATTAGTCTTGAACCTCCATGACCTTGGGCCGACGAACAAGGTTGCGCAGGGTCTTCGCCGCACCAAACACGATCGCTCCAGTAAACACGGTGATGACCACAATCCACATACCCAGGGAGATGGGGGTGGAGACAAAGTACATGGGGTCTCCCAATCCCATGAGGATGCCTTGGACAAAGTATTTCTCAATCATTGGCCCGAGAACAAAACCGATCAGGAATGACGCCAAACTGAGGTCGAGTTTGCGTAACAGATACCCGACCACACCCATCGCAAACATGATGTACACGTCAACCATGTTGTTGTTGAGGCTGTATGAACCAATCACGCCCAACACGACGATGACGGGAATGAGGAGGTACTGGGGTGTTTTCAGCAGCCGCACCCAGAACCCGATCAGCGGAAGGTTCAGAACCAACAGCAGGAAGTTTGCCACAAACATTGCCGCCACCACTGACCAAAACAGGTCGGGGTAGAGGGTTAAAATGAGTGGCCCTGGCTGAATTCCCTGCACCACCATCGCTGAAATCATGAGAGCCAAGGTTGCTGAGAAGGGCAGACCCAAAATTAGCACCGGCACCATACTTCCAATGGCTGCACCGTTGTTGGATGCTTCTGGTCCGGCAATACCTTCTACAGCGCCTTTACCGAACTGGTGGCGGTTTTTTGACACCGTTTTCTCCAGGCGGTACGACGCAAAGGTTGACATGGTTGCAGACGGGATGGGAAGCAAACCGAAGAAGAAGCCCAACACGGAACCTCTCGTCCATGGGGCAACAGAGCGGCGCCATTCTTCCTTGGTGGGTAGAAGTTCACGCAGTCGAACACTGATCGGCTTACGCACCCCAGACTTGTCTTCAATCATGTAAATGATTTCACTGATGCCGAAGATTCCCACGGCCACTGCGGCCAGGGAGAATCCCAGGGACAGGTCAAGGAATCCGAATGTGTAGCGGTCGTAGCTGGAAGTCGCTTCATTACCGACGGTCGCTAACGCCACCCCCAAAATCATGGGAAATAGTCCGGCGGCTAGTGACCCGCCGGCTATTCGCGCCAGCACAAGTAGCCCACCCGCCGTCAGTGCAAAGAATTCGGCGGAGCCGAAATTCAACGCGAAATCACTGACGGCTTGGGCACTGAAGACGAGAATGAGAAGCCCAATGGTTGCCGCGAAGAATGACCCCACCGCCATAATCGACAGTGCGGCACCCGCGCGCCCATTTTTCGCCATCTGGTGGCCGTCAATGGCCGCCACAACTGCTGACGCGTCACCGGGAATGTTCAGCAGGACAGAGCTGGTTGACCCCCCGTACTGGGCTCCCAAATAAATTCCCGCAATCATGATGAGCCCGACAGCGGGGGAGAAGTTGAAGGTGATGGGCAACACGATGGCCGCTCCGGCCACTGGTCCAATTCCGGGGAGAACGCCGACTAGTGTCCCGAGGAACGCGGCAAGGAGAGCTGCCAGGAGCAGTTCTGGGCTGAGGGCGGCGAGGATGCCGCCGAGGAGACCTTCTAATGATGCAGTCATGATGCCCCCTTAGAGGATGGTCCCGGTGGGGAGTCGAAGGTCGAGTAAATAAATGAAGAAGGCAGACACAGCGAGTCCGGAAACAAGACCTATCAGGCCCGCTTTCCACCACGCCACCTTGCCCAAAATTTTCACGACAAGGCTCAGGAATATGACACTCCCAATCCATTGACCAACGGTGGGAAGAAAGGCAATGTACGCGATACTCATTGCGACGAAAACAACAACTTTCCAGAGGATAACTTTTTTGGGGAAGCCAATGTTTCCGGATGCGGAACTGGGCGATAAAAGTGCTTCGAAAATGAGAAGAACGGAAATGGCAATTGCCACATAACCGATGAGGACAGGGAACGCTCCGGGCCCCGGATTTTGAGGTGACCCCTGAGGCATGTCCATTGCCAGATTCAGGTAGGTGCCAAAAAAGAGAATGCCCAGAATGCCCGCGACTATGCGTCCGATTCTGACTGTTCCCATATTCTTTCCTACGTCTTTGAGGGAAAGTTTTGTGGTCATGCCCACTCCTTATCAAATGGGAATTGTGTCAGGTACTTCTCGTATTCGGGTTCCACATCGATCCGAAGGCCCGAGAGGACTAACACAACATAGTTGTAGAAAGCAATGATGGTAGCAATGTCACACAACTCTTCGTCTGAATAGTGCGTGGCAGCCTGGTCCCATGTTGCGTCGGCTATCTCACCGGTCTCGGTGAGTTGCCGGGTCATGTCCAAGGCAAGTGTTTCGGCTTCGGTGAAACCGTGGGCTGCGCCGTCACGGTAACGGAACAGGTTTTCAACGTCGGCCGTTGTCACATCAAACATGCGAGAAATTTCGACGTGGTGGCTGAACTCGTAGGGACTCCTTTTCAAAATACCCACCAGCAAAATAACCAGCTCACGTAACCGACCGTCGGTGTTACATTCCCACCTGATCCATTCCCCGAACTCGTGGTGCACTCTCAGTGCACCGGGACTGTTACCCAACACACGGAACAGATTGATTGGTCGGGCGAGAAACTTTTTGTGTGAAGCGTCGAGGTCATCGGCGGTGATGTGCTTCAGGCGAGACACGTTGTATTCCTTTCGAGTTTGTAGGTTGCCGTTGGGCCAGGGGTCCGTAGTTCCCTGACCCAACGGCAACCGGTTACTGAGGCGTTGGTTTAGCCAAGCGCTTCAGCGAGTCGGATGGCATTTTCGATGCCCGCCGTTGTGTCGAGCACCCACTGGCGCGCTTCGTCGTCACCACGTGGGGTGGCGGCGAAGCCAGCGTTGGTGCTCCACTCTGCCCATTCAGCTGAGTTGGCAACAGCCATCACAGCGTCGCGGAGGATGCGCTCCACAGCAGGTTCCAGTCCCTTCGCGGCCACAACGATGTAGTCGGAGGAGAACGGTGCCGTGTATCCGATGGAGTTCAGAGCGACCGAACCAGGCAGGATCGCTTCGTACTCGTCACCACCGGTGTGTGCCAGACCGCGGAGGTCGCCGGATTGAACGAATCCGAGCTGGCCGGGGACGGTGGGGATGACGGCTTCGATTTCACCGGAGATCACTGCACGAGTTGCTTCACCTGCACCACCGGAGAACGGCACGATGGTGAATTCAACACCGGCTTGTTCCATGATGGCGAGGATGGTGAAGGTGTTATTCGTCAGGGTTCCAGTGGAACCGATACGGATAGCACCGGGGCGCTGACGGGCGTCCTCGAGGAATTCGTCAAAGTTCTCCCAGACGGCGTCGGTGCGGACCAGGATCGCGTTGGGTGCCTGAGTAACGGTAGCCAACGGGGTGTAGTCGTCGACAGTCTGGAAGCTCAGAGAGTCGTTGACCAGCGGCTGGGTGATGATTCCGGTAGCGGAGCTGAGTCCGATGGTGTACCCATCGGGTTCTGCGTTAAACACGTAGCTCAAACCAACGGTTTCGTTTCCACCAGGAATGTTCTGGATCACGTGGTTAACTCCGAGGACCTCGGAGAGCTGACGTGCGAATTCCCGACCCACGGGGTCAGTGGACCCACCTGGGTTGTAAGGAATCATGAAGGTGAAGGGACGGTTCGGGTAGTCAACACCGGCAGCTTCAGTAGTAGTTTCTCCGGTCCCTCCCGTCGTGGTCTCTCCACCGGTGGTCTCGCCGCCGCCAGCGCAAGCAGCAAGCGCCAAAGAACCCGCTGCCATCACTGCCAGCAAGATTCTGCTCGTTTTGCGAATCTTCATTTTTTTTCCTCTCGATTTGCGGTGCCACTAATTTGCCGGGGGACAAATTAGCGTTATGCCATTTTCCTACCCAATGGACACTTTGTCTATTCAATGAGGAAAATAAATTGTAGGATTTTGACAGCCGGGACCCAAAAACCCCGAAAAACCGCGGAAGGACGCGAACATGTCGAATATAACGAATTTATCAAGCTCAGTGGCTTTGCCGTCTGGAGCGCAGATTCCCCGCCTCGGGTTTGGCGTCTTCCTGATGAGTGAATCGGAGGTGAGGCGCGCCGTCGAAGACGCTTTAGCCGTCGGCTACCGACACATTGACACCGCCGCCGTTTACAAAAACGAGGGAGCAGTAGGAGAAGCACTGGGGGCATCCGGGGTAAACCGTGATGAAGTGTTTATCACCACCAAGGTACAGAACGGTGACCACGGATATCAGTCGACACTCGATGCGGCCCGCACAAGCCTCGACACCCTAGGTCTGGACTATTTGGACCTGTACCTCATTCACTGGCCCGCACCCGGTCGAGGTCTTTACCCCGACACGTGGCGCGCTCTTATTGAACTGAAGGAGCAGGGACTTGCCAGGGACATTGGTGTGTGCAACTTTCAACCCGAATATCTTGACACCATCATTGAGGAAACCGGGGTGACCCCCGCAGTGAACCAGGTGGAACTCCACCCCGCGTTCCAACAGAAAAGTCTCAAAAACTATCATCAAGAAAAGGGCATACTCACTCAAGGGTGGGGCCCACTGGGGCAGGGGAAGTACCAGCTTGGCAAACTGGAAGGCCTCACCGATATTGCCACCGATGTCGGCAAAACCCTCCACCAGGTCGTTATTCGCTGGCATCTAGAATCCGGGCACATCATTTTCCCCAAAACCATTGATGGTCAACGACTTCGACAAAACGTCGACGTTTTCGACTTCGAACTAACCGACGCTCACATGGCCACCATTGACGGAGTCGATGTGGATTTCCGGTTGGGAAACAATCCGTACTTCCGGAACTAAACACCCCCACTTCGAACCATGTGAGCGGGGAACCGCTCCTGCCAGAAAGTACGCACGGGAACGGGGTATCCAGGGCCACCCCTTGAGCAGGGTGGCAGAAAAGACCAGGTTTTTCCCATCTCTGCTCCGGTTGGCGTTTTGTCACCGAAGCCTGGTTGCCAAGTTTAATTCGGGCGCGACAGTTCCCATACGGGTTTCCCCCAACACTTTGACCCATTTTGATGTGTTTTAGACACGACCGAGTGGTGCGCGCCATACCGGGGGTGCACCTGCACACGAGAAGAGGTCACACTATGCGTTTTACCCATGACGCTGAATTGCTTGCACTGGGGGCTGACCTGGCAGGGCTTGTGGTTGTTCCAAGCATCGGTGAGGTCTCCACAGCAACCAGTGAGCCAAGTAGTGGTCCAATTAGCGCCGACGGGTGTCATGAAATATCGACAGCCTCTCAGATGAGGTCCATTTTCGGGGGGACAGGCTGCGGGGTGGACAAGAACTACATCCTGATAGACGGCATTGATTTGAGCGGCAGTTGGACTCCGATTGGCAACCTAGAGCAGCCAGAGAGCACTTTCACTGTGGTGTTCGACGGTAATGAAAAACCGTGAGCGACCTTGAGCTTGATGGATGCGGCCTGCACGGGCTGCGCCTGTTCGGGGTAATTGGCTCCGGTGGCGTGGCTGCCATTGCACCTATTGCCGATGGTGTGATGTTTGCACGGACAAGGTTGTGATGAAACCCGATTGCGCGATCGCTAATCGCTCTGGGGTGTTTTTACGCTTGGCCTAGACGCCCACAAACCACCACACGATAGCCACCGTGCAGATGGCGGCACTGGCCATCACCAGCGGAAAAATAATCCTTGGCGGTGTGGGGCGAAAGGCTAGGGCTGCGGCGATGAGGGCTGCGCCAACTGCTGTGACAGCGGTGACCACGCGCAACCATACCGGGAGGCCTGCCCCCGCGCCGGAAATCGTCGCGGTTGCAGTGGAGACGGTGAGTACGATGGCGAGGCCGGAAGCTTTGGCACCAAGAATCTGAGGTAGTCCACGAACGTCGTCTTTAGTGTCGTCGACCAGGTCAGGTAACGCGTTGGCGAAGTGCGCTCCAACGCCCAGGAGGCCAGCGACTGCCACCACCCACCACACCGGTATCTGTGGGGGTGAGAGTGCTAGGGCGGGAAACACCGGCATGAGGCCAAAGCCCAGCAGGTAACTAAACGGTGAGGACCAGTGGCTTTTCGCGTGGGTGTTGTACCACCAGCCAGCGAAAAGGATTCCCGCCTGGCATAACACCGCCCACCAGCTAAGAAAAGCACTGAAACCGATAGCTGTAAAACCCAGCGCCACGGCAACGTTTCTGGCGACCGGCGCAGACAACTGGCCGGTGGCCAGGGGTTTATCGGTTCTTTGCGCCCGAATGTCTGTTTCTTGATCCAGCCAGTCGTTTCCGAGACCAATACTGAACTGGTTCGAGATCATGGCGAGAAAAACAACGGCCACCTGCCACCACGCCAACCCCACCGCCCACGCAAACGA
>SKHB01000100.1 GCA_007117135.1 Microbacteriaceae bacterium
AGGCCGGTGTTCCCTTTCGCATTCAATCCTCCTACCGCAGTTACACCACCCAGTTGCGGGTGAAAGCAAACAGTGTGAGCCGGCTTGGCCAAACAGTGTCAGACCAGAGAAGCGCCAGGGCCGGACATTCTGAACACCAAATTGGCCTCGCCGTTGACCTCACCACGCCGTCTGGCCGCTGCACGCTAGACGCATGCTTTGCGGAGACACCTGAGGGTGGTTGGTTGGCTGACAACGCCTGGCGGTTTGGGTTTATCCTGCGCTACCTGGACGGTAAATCAGATATTCATGGGTACGTGTTTGAACCCTGGCACTTCCGATATGTAGGCCCCGATTTAGCCGAAGAAATACACCTTCAGGGAAACCCCACCCTTGAAGAGTTCTTTGGTTTAGACCCTGCACCTGACTATGCCGGGCCACCCGTTGACACCACGCCTGCGCCATCGGAGCCAGCCCCGGCCCCCACACCCCCCACAGACGAGGCGCCTGCGCCTGGTCGTGATGAGGTGGGGCAGCCGGATTTCCCGGATGACCCCACCTAGAGATTCCTCACCGAACGGCGCCGACACCCTCCCAGCGGGCAACCACCACACCCTCCTGGTTGGTGATGATGAGGTGCGAGAGCTCGACAGTGTTATCGGCGTGTGTGGCGAGGAAGTGTCTATCAGCTTGCTCAAATACCCCGTCGAGACCTAAGCAAATGACCTGGCAGTCAGCTGTTGTTTCGTCGTTGAAAACCAACGTGATGGTGTACAGACCAAGGTTTTCCATGGCACCCTCCAAGGCTTGTGAGCAACCGAAGCCCTGGACATTACCAGCAACCACTGACAATACGGGGATTAGCGGTTCCAGTCCAGCAGGAGATGGGAAGCGGACATTTCGATGAAAGTACAGCGAGACCAACAGTTCTAATGTGGTTATGTTCATACAATTATTTGTTGCGTCAAGCATTGATAAAAGAAAAGAGTCGCAATGAAGCTAGGTTTGTACACTGCAATATTTCATGACAGGCCACTCTCAGCCGCTCTGGATGTTGTCGCAGATGTGGGGTTGGACGGTGTCGAATTGAATACTGGAGGCTTCTTGCCTCCGGTCCACATTCCTCAAATCAATAGCATCCTGTCAAGTAATGCGGCGCGCGACGACTTCCTCGAGCAGTTTGCTGCTGTCGACCTTGAGATTCTTGGTCTGAACTGTAACGGCAACCCCCTTCACCCTAATCCTGTCATCGGAGCCAAACATGGGTTAGATGTTTATCGGTCAATCGATCTTGCTCATCGTCTCGGCCAACACCGGGTAGTTACAATGTCGGGCCTGCCCGGTGGTGAACCGGGGGCCAGTTTTCCTTCATGGATTGTCAATGCGTGGAACTCTGCGCACCTTGACGTTCTCGATTATCAGTGGGCTATTGCGGAGAAGTACTGGAGTGACGTCGACGCTTATGCCCGCGATAGAGATGTTTTCGTTGCGCTTGAGCTCCATCCTCAGAATATTGTGTTCAACCCGTCATCAATGAGGGAGCTTGTGAGTCGTGTTGGATCAACACATTTAGGGGTTGAGTTGGATGCCTCGCACCTTTTTTGGCAGCAGATGGACCCTGTCCAAGTTGTCAAGAATCTTGGGCCACTAGTGGTCCATGCGGCAGCTAAAGATGTTCGCATAAATGCTCACGTTGCTGTGGATGGGGTCTTGGACAATTCTTTTCGGCGAATGCTTCCTGAAGAGAACCGAATAAATCTGGGCGGGAACGAATGGGTTAACGAGTGGCCCAACCCCTCCTCTTGGGATTTTGTGGCTGTCGGCCGAGGCCATGATGTCGAATTTTGGGCGGAATTTCTTCGTGAGCTATGCGCTGTGGACCCTCACATGATTGTAAACATCGAACATGAGGATCTCGAGCTGAGCCCCGAACAGGGCGTGAGGGTCGCGGCCGAAACTCTTCATCGCGCTCGAGAATTGTCCGGCGTGTAACTTTTCGACCACTGTGTCGGGAAAAAGTGTCGCGGAATTTGATAGTTTGTAATAACATACTTAGTAATTTAGGGAGGTGAAAAGTGGCTCAAGATTCCGCCGCGAGCTTTGACTTGGTGACGGTTGGCCGCATCGGTGTCGATGTGTACCCCCTCCAGTCTGGAGTAGGCCTTGAAGATGTCACCAGTTTTGGTAAGTTTCTTGGTGGCTCAGCCACAAACGTTGCCGTAGCCGGATGTCGGCTTGGTTTGAGCAGTGCAGTAATCACCAAAGTTGGAGACGACCCGTTTGGTAAGTTCCTTATTCGGGAACTTCATTCGTTGGGTGTCGAAAAACGTTTCGTCGGTGTACATCCAAACCTCAACACTCCAGTGGTTTTTTGCGAAGTATTTCCTCCTGACAATTTTCCGCTCTACTTTTATCGAGAACCGCAAGCTCCTGACTTGACTCTCACAGCAGACGACTTCCCGCCTGAACTTGTTACGTCAGCGGGAATTTTTTGGATAACTTTGACCGGGTTCAGCGAAGACCCTTCACGTACTGCGCACGAATTTGCCCTGCAAATCCGCAAGGCGGTACCCCACACAATTGTGGATCTTGACTATCGTCCAATGTTTTGGGAGTGCCCAGAGGACGCTCGAGCGGCCGCGGACAGTTTGTGGGGGCACGTCACTGTCGCAATCGGTAACCGTGAAGAGTGTGAGGTCGCAGTGGGCGAAACTGACCCTGACCGCGCCGCGGACGCCATGCTGGAGCGCGGGGTTGAGTTAGCAGTTGTGAAACAGGGGCCCCTGGGTGTCCTCGGGAAAACTCGCGATGAACGAGTAGTCGTCCCTCCGGTTCCAGTGGATGTGGTCAACGGCCTAGGCGCGGGTGACGCATTCGGTGGGGCACTCTGTTGGGGTTTAAACCAGGGCTGGGATGTTGAAAAAATACTTCGGCACGCCAACGCAGCTGGGTCAATAGTGGCCGGTCGTTTGGAGTGCTCCACGGCGATGCCCACTCGTGAAGAGGTTCAAGAAATGGTGGTGGCAGGAACATGACGGCGGTAACGAATGTCACTTTTGAGACGCTCAAGATGCTTCGTGCGGAAAACCCACAAGTCATTCGTGAGGCACTCGCTGCGCGCCAACGTCGGGAACTTCTCCGAGGGGATGGTCGGCTTCTGATTATTGCCGCCGATCATCCGGCGAGAGGTGCGCTAGGCGTAGGGTCAAACCCTGTGGCTATGGGGTCCCGTCGGGAGCTTTTGGAAAGGCTCAGAGTCGCGCTCACGAGGCCGGGTGTTGACGGAGTCCTGGGGACACCAGACATTATTGAAGATCTCGCTGTCATGGGGTTGCTTGACGACAAAATCGCGGTTGGGTCTATGAATCGAGGGGGACTGAAGTCCTCCGTATTTGAGTACGACGACCGCTTTACTGGATATACCTTTGAGCGAATGCACAAACATGGTCTAGATTTCGCAAAAACTCTGTTGCGCATCAACCTGGACGATTTAGGAACCGCCGAGACGCTTGAAAAAACCGCCCACGTCATTGACGAAGCTAATGACTGGGGAATTCCCATCATGGTGGAACCTTTTATGAGTAGTTGGCAGAACAATCGAGCCAGCAACCACCTCACCACTGAGGATATTCTCCTGTCGGTGTCCATCGCCCAAGGACTAGGTTCCACTAGCGCATTGACATGGCTGAAACTTCCCATTGCGCCAGACATGGCAAAGGTCATGGACGGAACCACTCTTCCCACGCTGTTGTTGGGTGGTGAGGTGGAAGATGACCAAGAACGCGCCTTTGAATCGTGGAATGAAGCTCTCGATCTCCCCGGAGTGCGTGGTCTCGTTGTTGGTCGAAGCTTGCTCTACCCCGCTAAAGGTGATGTCGTTGAAGCCGTTGATCAGGCGTCAAAGATGGTTCACGGAACTCTAGGAAATTGAGGACAAAGAAATGACCACTGTTTTTCACGTAATTGGCGGCGTTGAATATCCAGGAACATCAGACCGAACCGCTCCGGTATACAATCCGGCGCTGGGAGTCGAGACAAAACGAGTGGTCCTAGCAGACGCGGCGGACATCAATCACGCTGTCAACACTGCAGTGAGAGCTCAAGCGGAGTGGCAAGCACAATCACTTGCGCGTCGCCAGCAAGTCATCTTTCGTTTCCGCGAACTACTGAACGAAAAGAAGTCCGAATTGGCAGAAATCATCACGGCAGAGCACGGGAAGGTTCTTTCCGATGCTCTTGGTGAAATTACACGTGGCCAAGAAGTAGTCGAGTTCGCCTGCGGCGCTCCCCATCTCCTGAAAGGTGACTTTTCGGAAAACGCATCTACCTCGGTCGATGTTTACTCCACGAAGCAACCAGTGGGTGTTGTAGCGATAATAAGCCCGTTTAACTTTCCCGCGATGGTTCCCATGTGGTTCTTCCCGATAGCCATCGCAGCGGGAAATTCTGTTATTTTGAAGCCAAGCGAGAAAGACCCCTCCGCCGCGAACTGGCTGGCGAACCTGTGGAAAGAGGCAGGCTTACCTGATGGTGTGTTTAATGTGCTCCACGGCGACAAGGTCGCTGTGGATGGTTTATTGAATCACCCCGAGGTCGCCGCAATCAGTTTTGTCGGGTCTACTCCGATTGCTCAATACATCTATGAAACTGCTGCACAGAACGGTAAACGGGTCCAAGCATTGGGCGGAGCTAAAAACCACATGCTTGTCTTGCCTGACGCGGATGTCAATCTCGTCGCTGATTCCGCGGTTAATGCTGGATTTGGTTCTGCGGGGGAGCGGTGTATGGCGATTTCCGTAGTTCTCGCTGTAGAGCCTGTCGCAGACGAGTTGATCGAAAAAATTCGGGAACGTCTTTCCGGTATCGTCGTCGGTGATGGGCGGCGTTCGTGCGACATGGGTCCTTTGGTAACCAGGGAACACCGCGACAAAGTCGCAAGCTACATCGATGTTGCTCAGGCCGACGGTGCGACCGTGGTTGTCGACGGGCGTGAAGTTAACCCGGACGGGGATGAGAGAGGTTTCTGGTTGGGTCCCACACTCCTAGACCGGGTCCCCATCAGCTCTCGGGCATATACCGAAGAAATATTTGGGCCTATCTTGTCTGTTGTGCGCGTGAAGACATTCCAGGAAGGTCTTGATCTGATTAACAGTGGTCAGTTTGGTAATGGAACCGCCCTCTTCACGAATGATGGTGGCGCAGCCCGCCGTTTCCAGAGTGAGGTAAAGGTCGGAATGATTGGTATTAACGTACCCATTCCTGTGCCTGTGGCTTACTTCTCATTTGGAGGATGGAAGAAATCACTTTTTGGCGACTCTCGAGCCCACGGTGAAGAAGGGTTTAGGTTCTTTACCCAGACAAAAGTAGTGACGTCTCGGTGGTTAGATCCAAGCCACGGTGGCTTGAACCTTGGATTTCCGCAGAACTAGGAGGTCACAGTGACGTGGTTTCATCGACGCGGCGAGTTGGCAAATGGCTCGTGGGAGACGGTTGTTGAGCCAGACGGTCGGGTCTGGCATCACACTGGTTTGCGCGTTGCCAACCTGAAGGACGAAGAACACGTCTCCATCGGGCCAGATTCGCAGGAGCGAATCATTGTGCCGTTGGCTGGGTCATTTCGTGTGACTGGAGTGGCAGACGGGAGAGAGTTTGACCATGTGTTGCGCGGAAGATCCCGCTCAACTGCAGGACCGACTGACACGTTGTACGTGCCCATCGGGTCTACCATTACGGTGTCGGGCAGGGGACGCGTCGCGGTGGCAGAGGCTACAGCGACAAACGTTTATCCCCTTCACTATCTTGCCGCTGAAGATGTCGCGGTGGAATTGAGGGGTCGAGGCAATGCGACCAGGCAAGTTCACAATTTTGGAACACCAGGCGAGCGAGAGGCCAATCAGTTGATCGCGTGTGAGGTCTTGACCCCGTCGGGAAACTGGTCAAGCTATCCTCCTCACAGACATGATGAGTATCGACCTGAGCACGAGTCCGAGCTGGAAGAGATTTACCTTTTTGACGTGCAAGTTTCTCCTGCACTTGACGATGTAGCTGGTCTCACTGACCCCATTGGGTACTTTCGAAACTACGGAACATCTGACAGACCTATCGATACTCTTGTCGAAGTCCGGCCAGGTGATGTTGCACTCGTTCCTCACGGGTGGCACGGTCCTGCTATGGCCACCCATGGATACGACCTGTACTACCTCAACGTGATGGCAGGGCCAGGTCCGGAGAGGGCTTGGAATATTGTGGATGACCCCCTGCATGCACCGGTTAAGCAGGCTTGGAGCGACATGGAGCCAGATCCACGGTTGCCGTATCAGACGAAGGAGTAGAAATGTCCACAAGAGTTATGACCGTGAGCCAGGCATTAATTGAGTTCTTAGGCAACCAGTGGACCGTTGACGGTGACATTCGAACACGAGCGATAGCGGGTACCTTTGGAATTTTTGGGCATGGGAATGTAGCCGGCGTTGGACAAGCATTGAAACAGTATTCGGTGGACCAGCCAACCCTTATGCCGTATCACCAAGCGAGAAACGAGCAGGCGATGGTTCATGAATCGGTTGCTTATGCGAGAATGACGCGGCGCCGGTCAACCTTTGCCTGCGCCGCGTCGGTCGGTCCCGGCGCAACAAACATGTTAACTGGCGCGGCTTTGGCAACGATTAATCGACTGCCTGTCCTCCTGCTACCTTCTGACACTTTTGCCAACCGTGCGCCCGATCCTGTTTTGCAGCAGCTCGAGGCCTTCCATGACGGGTCGATTTCTGTGAATGATGCATTCAAACCACTGTCGAAATACTTTGACAGAATCCACCGCCCAGAGCAGCTGTTTTCCGCTGCTCTCAACGCGATGAGAGTGTTGACGGACCCTGTCGAAACCGGTGCGGTCACCCTAGCACTACCTGAAGATGTTCAGGCGGAACGGATTGAGGTACCAGAAGAGTTCCTCGCCCCACGGGAGTGGATTATGCGACGGCCGGAGCCTGAAAGTCAGACAATTACCGCCGCCGCGCGGATCATTTCTGCGTCAAAGAAGCCGATGATTATCGCAGGGGGCGGTGTGATTTATGCCGACGCTCACCGCGAGCTGGAGGATTTGGTCTCAGCCACCGGTATTCCAGTCGGTGTATCCCAGGCGGGTATGGGATCTCTGAACTGGGACCACCCTCAGAATCTCGGTGCCGTGGGCGCGACAGGAACATCGGCAGCTAACAGCAGAGCCAGGGATGCGGATGTCATTATCGGCATCGGAACGAGGTATTCAGACTTCACGACGGCCTCCCGAACAGCCTTTCAACATCCCGATGTTGTCTTTATCAACATCAACGTGGCAGCTTTTGATGCGTATAAGCACGGTTCGAGCATCCCCATCGTTGCGGATGCGAAGAAAGCCCTTCCACTGCTTCTGGGTCAGCTGGAGGGCTATCACGTAGATGCCAACGACAAGTCACAGTATTTGCGGCAGAAATCGGAATGGGACGCGATTGTCGACTTAGCCTTTGTTGACCAGGGTCGAGATGAGCCGAGCCAGGCCGAGATTATCGGTGCCGTGTGGGAAGCGTCTGACCCGAGAGATACCGTAGTGTGTGCTGCTGGGTCCCTCCCTGGTGACCTTCACGGCCTGTGGCGGCCACGTGATGGTCTCGGGTACCACGTGGAATACGGCTATTCCTGCATGGGCTACGAAATTGCCGGAGGATTAGGTGTCGCGCGCGCAGATTCAACCCGGGATGCAATCGTAATGGTGGGCGACGGCTCATACTTGATGATGCACACTGAGATTGTGTCTGCGGTCGCCGAAGGCCTCAAGGTGATAATCGTCCTCATTCAAAACCATGGTTATGCGTCGATTGGGCATTTGTCTGAGGATTTGGGTTCTGAACGCTACGGCACCCTCTATCGATATCACGATGCTGAAGCAAACACTTTTGACACCGGAGACACTCTTCCTGTTGACCTTGCTGCGAACGCCGAATCGTTGGGTATAGATGTTATTCGGATCAATAAAGGCCCCGCCGCCATCACGGAAGTGAAAGCAGCTATGGCGGCGGCCAAGGCATCACCTGCTGCCACCCTTATTCATATTGAATCAGATCCGCGAATTTATGGTCCTCACGGTGGTGGATGGTGGGATGTTCCTGTTGCCGAGGTGTCCACCTTGTCAAGTACACAAAACGCTCGTCGAAAATACGAACAAGCGGTTGCACTCCAAAAACCACTGTTGGGTAACTACCCGACGAATCACTCCTCTGGAAGGCTAAAATGGTCAAAATAGCGCTCGACCCCACCCCGTTTCACCACAGTCATTCTTTGCTGGACTTCCCTCACGTGGCTGCAGAAGCAGGCTACAAGTACCTTCAACTCACTCCTCACCCAGATTTCATTCCCTTCTTCAACCACCCCAAGGCGGATGATTCCCTTGTCCGTTCGATGACAAGGGCCTGTGCCAGCGCAGGGGTTGAAATCGTGTCGACGCTTCCAGTCCTTAGATGGTCCTCACCTGACCCGGATGCGCGTGAGGCCGCAGTGCGATACTTCAGGCGCGTAATTCAGATTACGGCCGACCTCGGAGTCAGCACTATTGGCACAGAGTTTTCTGGACGCCCCGAGCGGGCAGAAGAATCCGAGAGGGCGTTTTATCGCTCGATGGAGGAACTCCTGCCATTCATAGAAGCCACAGGAATCAGGGTATTTATTGATCCCCACCCAGACGACTTTGTTGAAGATGGTTTGGCGGCTTGGCGGGTAATCAGGGGAGTGAACTCGCCACTAGTTGGAATGGTTTACGTTGCATCGCACACGTTCCATATGGGTGGCAATGCCCTAGACATTATGACCACCGTCGGAGACCGGATTGGAATTGTTCACGTATCTGACACTATGGATCATCACCGAAGCCACGGATTGAGGTATATCACCAACCCTCCTGGTAACTCTGTCCGTGTTCACCAACACCTCAAGATTGGTGATGGGGATGTGAATTGGGATGAGTTCTTCGGTGGCCTGAAGACCATTGGTTTCCTGGACAATCCCAACGCAATCATGTGCTCATCTGTGTTTGCCGAAAATGAACTGAATATGGCGACCGCAATTTATCAACGGGAAGAAATTGAACGCCGCATAAACGCTGTGTCTTAAAGTCTTAAAGCAACAAGCCAGGACACTGGAGTGTTCGGCTATTTTTGAACCAGGGTCGCCTCGATGGAGTATAAGTCAGGGCGGTAGCTGTGGGCTCCAAATTCGACTGCTTGACCTTCGATGTCGTACGCGGTTCGCTCCATGATGAGAAGTGCGGCACCGTTTTCGACCTCGAGCAATTCAGCTTCGTTCGCGTGCGCCTTGCGAGCACCAATTTTTTGTTTCGCTACGTGGATGACAACGCCTCGCATCCTCAACAACTGGTACAGGCCGACGTCCTCCAAGTCAGATGCATTCACTGAGGTGCTCAATGTTGACAAATAGTTGGTCATGACGGCAACAGGGACGCCGTCGGCAAAGCGTAGTCTTTCAATCCGGAGAACTTCTGTATTGACTGCAATTCCCAGTTCGGAAGATACGTGTGCGTCAGCCTGCACAGGTCCGAAGGAGAGCAACTTTGTCGCTGGAGTCTTTCCCGACCGAACGAGGTCGTCGTGTAGCGAAGTGAGTTCCAAGCCCCGGGTAACTTGGCCGTGTACCACTTGGGTGCCCACACCGCGCCGGCGGACTAGGAGACCCTTGTCCACCAGTTCCTGGATTGCCTTACGAACTGTGGGCCGGCTTATTCCCAATCGATCGCTAAGTGAAATTTCGTTCTCGAGGCGTGAACCAGCAGGGAGTTGCCCACCAAGGATGGAGGATTCAATCCGTTGGGAAATTTGGTAGTAGAGGGGAACGGGGCCAC
Source organism: Microbacteriaceae bacterium (assembly GCA_007117135.1). Classification (GTDB taxonomy): domain Bacteria; phylum Actinomycetota; class Actinomycetes; order Actinomycetales; family Microbacteriaceae; genus Pontimonas. The sequence goes on from SKHB01000100.1 coordinate 9,866, forward strand.
TTCTATCGATGTCGGCGAAAAGACTCAGGGGAAGTAAGACTTCTTTTTTCCTCATGCTTACCAAGGGACCTCTCTGTCATTTTGTTATCTCAATATCGCATAGTAGTCGAAACGTCTCTTCTGTGCACGAATTAACTCAGGAGCACCACTCGGCTAAATGTTCTTTTGTGATGACAAAACCTGGGCAGAGGAGTAGGCTAGTAGCTGAGTGGCTTTCGCAGAGTTGCATGGCCTGGAGACTGTAAGGAGACCTTAATGGTCGGACAAATTCGCGTCGGTACAGCACCTGATTCCTGGGGGGTGTGGTTCCCTCAACACCCGGAGCAGGTGCCATGGTCGAGATTTCTTGACGAAGTGCAAAAGGCGGGATATCACTGGATCGAACTGGGGCCGTACGGCTACCTTCCAACCGATCCAATTCAGCTCGCCGACGAATTAGCCGCTCGAGACCTGGCGGTTTCGGCTGGCACAGTTTTCACTGGATTCCACAAAGACGACGACCAGTGGAAGCGGGCGTGGGACCAGGCGCTAGATGTCGCTGGCTTGGTCTCGAAACTGGGTGCCCACCATCTCGTCGTGATTCCTGATTTATGGCGTTCTGACGCCACCGCCAAAGTACTCGAGTCCCGCGAACTGGACGATCATCAATGGAGGAAGTTGGCAGAGGGGCATGATCGTTTAGGCAAGGCCCTTCTCGAAGAGTTCGGTATCAAACAGCAATTTCACTCCCACGCAGACAGCCATGTGGGGACCTATAGGGAAGTTGAAAGATTCCTTCATGAGACCGATGCCACATATACGAACCTCTGTCTGGACACCGGTCACTTTGCCTACTACTTGGGTGACAACCTGAAATTAATGAACGCGTTTCCAGAACGCATTGGCTACCTACATCTCAAGCAGGTACACCCCGACATTTTGGCCGAGGCGCTGAAAAATGACATGCCGTTTGTGGACGCGGTAGGAAAGGGCGTGATGACTGAGCCAGGAGGGCCAGGAATCCCCGATTTTGCTCCGATTTTGGAGAAAGCTGCCGAAATCGACGCGGATATGTTCGCAATTGTTGAGCAGGACATGTTTGGCTGCTCGGTTGACTTTCCATACCCAATAGCGGCGCGTACACGCGACCACATTGCGTCCTGCACACAGGCTGCACGGTTTCGCTAGAGAAAGGAAGATTGTGTCTGAATTGAGGGTTGCAGTTGTTGGTGCCGGGCTTATGGGCGCCGACCACATCACACGTATTTCTCAGAGGATTGTCGGCGCGACGGTGACCGCTGTCGTGGAACCGGACGAGTCCAGGGCTCAGGCAGCACTCCTGGAAACTTCTGGAGCTCGCACGTTCAGCGGGATAGACGACGCATTGAAGTGGGGAGGATTCGACGCGGTCTTGATTGCTACGCCCGGTCCTTTTCATGAGCCAGTAATTGTTCCAGTACTCCAACATGGTTTTCCAGTGCTATGTGAGAAACCGCTGACTCCGGACCCCGAGTCGTCTCTTCGGGTCGTGAAAGAAGAGGTCCGTCAGGGTCGTCAACTAATCCAGGTCGGCTTCATGAGACGTTTTGACGAGGGTTATCAGTCCTTGAGGTCGATGATTGCTCAGGGGGAGATGGGGAGTCTGCTTGGGCTTCACTGTGTTCACCGAAACCCGGCCGTTCCTGACTCCTACCACAATGACATGCTCATTTTTGACTCCGTCGTCCACGAGATCGATGCTGTTCGATTCCTCACAGATTCACCAATACGGTCTATCGAGGTTAAGCACTTGAAGCGAAACTCGTTAAGTCCAGACGGATTGGACGAACCCATTCTTGTTCTACTCCGGACCGAAGATGGTGTCTTGTCGACAGTAGAAATGAACGTGTCCGTTCAGTTTGGCTACCAGGTAAGAACGGAGGCAGTCTTCGAGCAGGGTTTGGCCGAAATCGGGCGCGCTTCTGGTCTCACCAAACACCACGCTGGAGCAATGGCAACAGCCGATCACATGTCTTTTAAGACTCGTTTTGCCGATGCTTATGATGCACAGATTCAACGCTGGGTCAACGCGACCAAGCAGGGCAGGATCGACGGCCCAAGTGCGTGGGATGGGTATCTCGCCGCGGCTGCGGTGGAAGCCGGCCTGGAAGCCTTGAAGACCGGTAAAGAGGTCATGGTTTCCTATGCGCCTCGCCCGGATTTTTATGACGTCGCGTAATCATGTCTTATTGATATAACAAAAATGTTACATAAAAATGTAGCTTTGTCATTACATTTATCACTCGAGTCGAGTACTGTCGAACTGTCAAACACAGCTCGTTGCACGGGCAACGAATAAGGAAAAGGACACAACGAAGTGAAAGATCTAAAGAAACGGTCGCTCGCAGCAGCGGCACTTCTCGGGGCTGCGGCCCTCGTCTTGGCGGGATGTTCTTCCACCGACAACGGAACCACCTCTGGAGGATCCAGTTCAGGAGAAAGTACCTCCGCCCCAACCGCATCCGGAGGCTTGGACTCTGGTTTCGGTTCTCGCGCCGAAAAGCGTGATGTCTACTTCTTCACCTATTACAACCCAGCAGGTGACGCTTTCTGGGCGCAGATTCTTCGTGGGGGGCAGGATGCTGCTGCACTCGGTAACCTGAACTTCACCCACCAGACGGCTGAAGGTGATTCCGCACAGATGGTGAACTTGGTGCAGACTGCTATCGCTACCAACCCGGCCATGATTTTCATGCCTTTCAACGAAGGTGAAGCATGGGTGGACGTTGCATGCCAGGCAGCTAGCGCCGGCATTCCCGTAATTGCATTCAACGTGCCGGCCCCTGCCTCAGCAGGGTCCTGCGTGTCCGGCTTTGTTGGTCAAGACTTCTATGAAGTCGGAACCATCATCGGAAACGCGCTCCTGGACTCGGGTCTCGTCTCCGCTGGTGACAAGGTATTGATTACCGCTGAAGAGCCCGATCAGCCCTACGCTCTGCAGCGTGGTGGCGGAGTTTACGACGTGTTGAGTGCTGCAGGAATTGGTGTTCTGGAGCAGCCCCAGTGGTTGCGTACATCCGGTGAAGATGCCGCCGCCTTGGACGCACTGACCTCGTGGTTGGTTGCGAACCCCGACGTCAAAGTCATCGTTCCTGTTGGTGGAACTCCTCACCGTAACCTTCCTGCAGCTCTCGATGCTGCCGGAAACACGACCGCAAAGGTCATTGGGTTCGACACCGCCCCGCAGATCATTCAGGGGCTGAAAGATGGAGTAATCCTTGCAACCGCAGATCAGCAGGGATACATCCAGGGGTTCCAGGCCGTGATGCAGGGTGTGTTGCACCTTGACTTCGGTTTCAGCCCGGCAAACATCAACTCGGGTGGTCTTGGCTTGATCACGACGGACAACGTCGAGAACATCGAAGCCTCTGACCTCCAAGGAGTACGGTGGTAGTTGTCGCTTGGTAGTTGCGGGCTTGGGGGTGGGTGCCCACCCCCAAGCCCCACCCCATAGCCAGAGCTCAAGGAAAGATCCAGAAAATGACGAAGAAGTCAGTTGACAATCATGTATTGACGGCCCCTCTGCCTACCCAGGCGATTAGCCAAATCAAGCCCGAGTCCTCGTCCCAAACTTTTTTGGGCAAAATAAGACACGAGATGCAGTTCGTTAGAGGGCGAGGCGCCTTTGAAATCAGCATCGTTGTCGCTCTGATTCTTACCGGTTACATCATTACCAGCCTCGTTAATCCCACAGGTTTTGCATTCCTAAATCCCAATAACCTTTCTGGCGTCATTTCCCAAGCCATTCCGGTACTCGCTATTTTGGGACTGGCTGCAGGTATCCTCATGATCGCTGGAGAATTCGACCTGTCGTTGGGATTCGCGCTCACATTCAACGCGATTATCTTCATTCGAGTAGTGGAAGCTTTCGGCTGGCTCCCTGGCATTGTTGCCGGAATCGCCAGCGGTATTTTCGTCGCCCTAGTCAACGGAATAATTGTGGTTACTTCAAAAATTCCATCCTTTATCGCAACGCTCGGTATGAGCTTCTTTTGGGGAGGGGCCTCGATTTTCATTAACGGCACTAGTCCCGCAATGTTAACACCAGGGCCAAATAGAGAAGCTCTAGAGTTTCTGTTCACTCAAAATTTTGGTTTCTTCCGGGCACAACTGCTCTGGCTTATCGGAGTTGGAATCATCGCTTGGTTCTTCCTCCACCGACACCGCCTGGGGAACCACATCTTTGCTGTTGGAGGCAATGCCTCTGCGGCGGAGGCAATTTCCATCAACCCGTCGAGGGTCAAATTGATGGCGTTTGGGATCTTCGGGTCTTTGGTCGGCCTCGCATCAATCCTCATTGCTGTACGTACCTCATCCATCCAGCCCGGGGGCACGGCGACTGAAGCTTTCACTCTGTTCGCAATTGCCGCAGCCGTGGTGGGAGGTACAGCACTCATGGGAGGGCGTGGATCGGTTATTGGGATCATTGTCGGAGCTTCGTTGATTGAGCTCATCAGAAATGGTTTACTTCTCGCGAGGGCCCCCGGTTTTTACATCACGCTGTTTGTCGGTGTGACCATTGTTATTGCCGCCGTGTTCAACAAGCTCATGGAAGGTAAAGCATCATGACCGAGGAACTTCTGCGTCTCGACTCCGTCACAAAGAAATACGGCCCCAACACTGTTCTCGACGACGTGTCTTTCACGATTGGAAAAGGCGAAATAGTCGGACTACTTGGCGATAACGGCGCGGGAAAGTCCACCCTCGTTAAAATTATGTCCGGAGTCGTGCCCATGACAGAAGGGCGCTTCGCCTGGGAGGGTGAGGAAATCCCTTCGGTGACTCGTCAGAAGACGGAAGAGCTAGGAATAGAGACAATCTTCCAGGATTCAGCCCTTGTACCTGGGATTTCAATCACCAGAAACATTTTCATGGGTCGGGAGCTAACTAACCGGCTTGGGTTCATGAAAATCAAAAAAATGGACCAGATTGCAAGCGAAATTCTTGACTCCGTCGTGACTATCGAAGGCATCAAGAGTTCCAAGCAACTTGTGCAGTCACTGTCCGGTGGTCAGGCGCAGGCGGTTGCAATTGCTAGAGCCGTCCACTTCAAGCGAAGCTTATTGATTCTCGACGAACCGACGTCTGCTCTGGCTGTTCGGGCGACGGAGGCCCTTCTAGCGTACCTAAAGCAATTGAAGACTGAGGGGATCTCATCCATCCTTGTCACACACAACCTTCACCATGCCTTCCAGGTGTGTGATCGGCACATTGTGATGAACCACGGGAAGAAAATTCTTGACGTAAAACGTGAAGACACCTCTGTGGAGGAACTAACGGCAGCTGTGGTGGAGGGCTTTGCTGGAGTAGAGAGACTGAGAGCGCACCCCTCCTAATCGCGCGACAGTGAGAGGCCGTCTGGTATGTGTGCAAGGAGGAGCAATCGGCCAATGGCGGAGCTTTAGCCAGAAATTAGCCACTCGCTTTGATGGGCGGCGCCAACCCGCGAAAATTAGGAAGCACTGTTTTCCCGCCGAAAATGGCTGGACTAGCAATAGCCCTATATCAATCGGGACGAGCCTCATGGGTTCAGCCTCCAAAAACACCAGGCTGGCAAAGGCTCCTGGCCTCCACACGTCGGCATCGTCACGGCCGTACTGAAACGCAACACCTGAAGTTTATGTTGCACAAAATTGTTCAATACTGTCCCACTCTTCCGGTATCCACACCTCTTCGTATTTGCCTATTTATTGAGTGACTGCCACTCGCATGCCCTCGAGAGGGCAGTCTGTGGTGACTGGCCAGTCTGACCCAAACGACAACACAGCACCCTGGTCGGTGAGTGTTCGTGGTTGGAATTGACAATGCGTGCGCTCAGGCCCAAGTCGCGGTTTAGTCAACAACACTTGCGATTCGTCGAATTTATATCCTTAGGGTTCAAAGTTCGCGGCAATGCTCAGTTCCGAGAAGCGGTTCAAATCATGCGAGCGAATTAGTTGTGGGTGAGCGTTGACCTAACGGTGATCACACGGGGATTCACCAAAGCGGGGTGCTTAATAGCGTGTAGAGCCATGAGAACATTGCGGCCGCCAATGCCTTTATTTGTGGGGTGAGACCACGAGCATCAAACCCCGCGAGCGTCTGCTTAGTGGCCTCTGGGCCTCTGTTGGGATGTTCCTATTGGGACAGTCACACTAGGGCTCCAGTATGGCTGTGGTAGCGGACTCGAACACGCCGTCGGCGAAAAAAAATCACAGTGTTAGAACCGAGGAAGCCGATACCGGTGGTGTGTACGTCATCACGGAACTTGACGTGGCAATCCAAGTAGTTAGGCCACTCTCACGGTCCAGCCGATTCGGTAAGGTCAACGGCCACCTGCATAGTGCTCGCCTGATAGGCGTCCGGCCTGGTGGGAATCATGCCTGGTACTACCCACGCGTCTTGTTTCCGAGTTAGTCCTGCGGAGGTAAACGAGCTGGTTGCAGACTCCACCGTCGGGTTAATGTGTTTTGGGGACCGACAGTTAGAGGTTATACACAAGTCACCACGCGCCCCACTAGCGAGGGGTCACCGTCGGGTGCTCGTTTTCGTCGACAAGGATTGAATTGCGACTTCGCAGGTTGCGCCCTTTCCATATCTCACTGAAGCATCACATCTCGCCGCCTAAGGTGTCGAGGGGAAGCTGTTGAACTCGGTCATGGCCATGCTCCACAACTAGATCAAGGAATCCTCGGCACAGCCGCACGCCGAATGTTTAGCCGCACCATCAGGGAATAATTGCGAATCAATCCCGAGCGTGACGAAGGTCTCAAAGCGATTGATTGAATCCCCATTGACGACGTCGACTTCGCGATTGGTCTGTACGGTGCCTGTCGGGTAATTGAAGTGTTGTTCGAGGCTGTTACCGAATAGACCGCAATACTGTGACGACTTTGCCAAGGATGGTGGCGTGGTCACCGAGGATCGGCTCATATGCAGTGTTTTGTGGCAACAGCCAGGTGTGACCATC
>SKHB01000022.1 GCA_007117135.1 Microbacteriaceae bacterium
CGCACACCTCAATGGAAAGCGCCGGTAAAGAGTGGTGGCCTAACGCCCTCAACCTCGACATTCTGACTCAGCACGACACCAAGACCAACCCGCTGGGGACGTCATTCAATTACCGGGAAGCCCTCAAGAGCCTCGATGTTGACGCTCTGGTTAAAGACGTCAAAGAACTTCTGGTGACGAGCCAAGACTGGTGGCCAGCAGACTGGGGCCACTACGGCGGTTTGATGATTCGTATGGCCTGGCACTCTGCCGGCACCTACCGCATCGCCGACGGTCGCGGTGGTGGGGGCACCGGAACACACCGCTTCTCGCCGTTGAACTCCTGGCCAGATAACGCCAACTTGGACAAGGCACGACGCCTGCTCTGGCCCATCAAGAAAAAGTACGGCAACAAAATCAGCTGGGCTGACCTCATGATCCTTGCCGGCACCATGTCTTATGAGTCCATGGGCCACAAGGTCTATGGTTTCTCCTTCGGTCGCGAAGACCTGTGGGGCCCGGAAAAGGACACCTACTGGGGTTCGGAAAAAGAGTGGCTCGCCCCCAGCGACGAGCGTTACGCCAATGTCGATGCGCCAGAAACCATGGAAAACCCGCTGGCCGCTGTCCAGATGGGTCTCATCTACGTCAACCCCGAGGGCGTCAACGGTGTTCCGGACCCGCTGAAAACCGCCGGCCAAGTCCGCGAAACCTTTGCTCGCATGGCCATGAACGACGAAGAAACCGTGGCACTCACCGCCGGTGGTCACACCGTTGGTCGCACCCACGGTAATGGCCGTGCTGAAAACTTGGGCCCCGAGCCTGAAGCGGCCGGCATTAGCGAGCAAGGTTTGGGCTGGAACAATCACGTTTCCCGCGGTGTCGGCAAAGACACCGTCACCAGCGGTATTGAAGGCGCCTGGACGACCAACCCCACCACATGGGACAACGGCTACTTCTACCTCCTGTTTACCTACGACTGGGAACTCAAAAAGAGCCCGGCCGGGGCCTGGCAGTGGGAACCTGTGGGCATTAAAGAAGAAGACATGCCGTGGGATGTCGAGAACACCGCTCGCCAAAACCCCATCATGACTGACGCTGACATGGCCATGATCAAAGACCCGATTTATCGGGAAATCTCGGAGCGTTTCTACAACGACCCCGAATACTTCTCTGAAGTCTTTGCTCGCGCCTGGTTCAAGCTCACCCACCGTGACCTGGGACCCCGCACCCGCTACTTCGGCCCGCTGGCTCCAACTGAGGACCTGATTTGGCAAGACCCTGTCCCCGCCGGCAACACCGACTACGACGTGGCGGCGGTATCCAAGAAAATTCTCGACAGCGGGCTATCGATGACCGATATGATTACTACCGCTTGGGATTCGGCTCGCACCTTCCGCCACTCCGACAACCGCGGCGGCGCCAACGGTGCACGTATTCGCCTGGCCCCCCAGCGTGACTGGCACGGAAACGAGCCTGAGCACCTGAACCGGGTGCTTGCTGTCTATGAAGGTATCTCCGCAGAAACCGGCGTCAGCATTGCTGACCTGATTGTGCTCGGTGGAAACCTGGGGATTGAAGACGCCGCCAAGAAAGCTGGCGTCGACGTCAAGGTGCCCTTCCACCCCGGACGCGGTGACGCCACCCAAGAGTGGACAGACGTCGACTCATTTGCTCCCCTCGAGCCGATCCACGACGCGTTCCGCAACTACCTGAAAAAGGACTACACGGTCCCCGCTGAGGAGCTGATGCTCGACCGCGCGAGCCTGATGAACCTCACCGGAGTCGAAATGACCTGCCTGGTGGGAGGCATGCGTGCTTTGGGCACCAACTTTGGTGGCACCAGCCACGGGGTCTTCACCGACAATGTCGGAGCGCTCACGAACGACTTCTTCGTGAACCTCACCGACATGATCTATGTCTGGGAGCCTGCAGGGTTCAACGAATACAACCTGCGCGACCGAACAAACGGGCAAGTGAAGTGGACGGCCACCAGGGCTGACCTGGTGTTTGGCTCCAACTCCATCCTCCGCGCATACGCGGAGGTCTATGCACAAGACGACAACAAAGAAAAGTTTGTGCACGACTTTGTTGACGTCTGGACCAAGGTGATGAACGCAGACCGTTTCGACGTCGCGGTCACGGCCTAAAGCCATAAACAAAGCGGCCGGGGAAACTCGGCCGCTTTGTTGGTTTAGGAGTGCTCACCACAGAGAGTACTTCACTATTCAGATCGCAGAATCAAGCGCTTTCTTCACGTCCGCAACCAGGTCCTCGACGGATTCAATACCGACGGATAGTCGAACAATGGTGTCAGGAACTTCTAACTCGGTTCCTCGAACAGAGGCGTGTGTCATTTCGCAGGGGTAGTTCACCAGAGACTCCACGCCCCCGAGGCTTTCGGCAAGCGTAAACACGCTCGTTGATTCGACGAATTTTTTTGCCTGAACACCAGTGTCGAGGCGGAAAGACAACATGCCACCAAATCCAGACATCTGTTTTTTCGCCAATTCATGTCCGGGGTGTGAGGGCAGACCCGGGTAGAAAACCTCGGCAACTCGTGGGTCACCGGCAAGCATTTCGGCGATAGCCATGGCGTTTTCTTGGTGGCGATCGACTCGAACCGCGAGGGTTTTGATTCCTCGCGTTGTCAGCCACGCCTCGAAAGGAGACATGACTGCGCCGGCGGCAAACTGGTGAAACCCTACTTGCTCGGCAATCTCGGCATTCGAAGTGACCACCGCGCCGCCCAACACGTCAGAGTGGCCCCCTAGATACTTGGTCATGGAGTGAACAACAACGTCAGCGCCCCACTCCAATGGCCGCTGCAAATACGGCGTGGCAAACGTGTTGTCCACGACAGCGGTGGCGCCGGCTTCGTGAGCAATCTCGGCGAGGTCTTGGATGCTGGAGACTTTCATGAACGGGTTCGAGGGCGTCTCCACCCACAACACTTTTGGTTGGTGTTCCGCGACCGTGTGGCGAACGGCTTCCAGATCTGTCATCTCCACGGTAACAACGGTCACATCCCAGCGGCCAAAAATACGGCGTGCCAGGCGGTGCGTGCCGCCATACACGTCGTTGCCCATCACAATGGTGTCTCCTGGAACAAGGACCGAACGCAAGAGAGCATCTTCACCTGCCAAGCCGGAAGCAAAAGCAAACGCGTGTGTGGCGCCCTCCAGGGCAGCCACCTGCACCTGTAACGCGTCTCTTGTCGGGTTACCCCCGCGGGCGTATTCGTACCCGCCTCGAAGGTTTCCCACGCCGTCTTGCATGTGGGTCGAGGCCAAAACAATGGGCGGAACGACAGCTCCGGTGACCGGATCAGGCGTTTGACCGGCGTGAATAGCTGTGGTGGAGAAACCGTGATTTTCGTGATTGGCCATCTACTCGCCTGCCTGTATCTCTTTTGTGGTGACGACGGCAATGACTTTGCCGTCTCTCATGACCGCAATGGGGTGCGGTGATGAAAACTCTGGGTCATATTTTTGGCCCCAACCAACTTTCACAATGTCGTCGGCTGAGCGAATAACGCCGGGGTTGGACAGGTTGAACCATCCCCTAATTTCCCCCGGCTGCAGAGGAGCATGCTGTTTTGACACCACACCCACTGCTCGGGACGCATCCGCCAACATTTGGTGGCGCTTGTCACCATCATCGTCGACATGGGACACCAAAACCGGTGAGGTCAATGAGTCAACTCTTTGACCCCAAGTGAGATGACCGGTTTGCGGTTCGGTGAAACCGTAAAGGGACATCCAGTTGTCGTCAAAAACCTTCTGCAAATATCCGCGGCCGCTGTCGGGCAATAACACGACAATCACATCGTTGGGGCCCTGGTCTTTTGCTACTTCTAATGCAGCAACCGCCGCCATCCCGCACGAACCCCCCACCAAAAGCCCTTCTTCGCGGGCAAGACGACGCGTCATGTCAAACGATTGGGCGTCTGTGACCGTCACAATACGATCAGTAACCGTCGGGTCGTAAGCGGGAGGCCAAAAGTCTTCCCCGACCCCTTCAACCAAATACGGCCTGGCGTCGCCACCCGCGTAAATGCTTCCTTCGGGGTCAGCGCCAATGACTTGAACCGATCCGCCCGAGACTTGTTTGAGATACCGGCCAGTTCCGGTAATTGTTCCGCCTGTTCCCACCCCGGCAATGAAGTGGGTGATGGTGCCGTCGGTGTCAGACCAAATCTCTGGTCCGGTGGACTGGAAGTGAGCCTGCGGCCCGGCAGGGTTAGCGTACTGGTTAGGTTTGAATGCTCCGGGGATATCTCTCGCCAGTCGATCACTGACTGAATAGTACGACTCGGGGTCATCTGGTTCGACATTTGTGGGAGTGACCACAACCTCTGCGCCATAGGCTTGCAACACTCGGCGCTTGTCTTCACTGACCTTGTCCGGGCACACAAAAATACATTTGTATCCTCGTTGCTGGGCGACAAGAGCCAACCCCACACCCGTATTTCCACTAGTGGGCTCGACGATGGTCCCCCCTGGCTTGAGGTGACCAGCCTTTTCGGCGGCGTCCACCAGGCCAATGGCAATCCGGTCTTTGACGGACCCGCCCGGGTTCATGTATTCCACCTTGGCCAACACGGTGGCATCGGTGATGCCCCGTGTGACGCTGTTCAAGCGAACAAGCGGGGTGTGTCCAATGAGGTCAGTGACAGAGTTGGCAATACGCATCACTGGCCAATCTATCGCAGGATAGGGATTAGGTCGCGCTTCCCGACAGCGTCAGTGTCACCTCGGTGAGACCCCCCCGTGTGACCAGAATGGGAATTCCCCAGTCTTGCTGGTGGATGTGACAAGCGGCAAACTCGCCCTCTTCACACGATGCGCCTTTGGCTTGGACGTGAAGAACCCCGGAGGAAACTCCCTCCGCAATGGTGACCAATCGGTTGAGCTCGACGGAGTTGCCCGTCCCCGCGGATAACAACTGTCGTGGTGTTGAACTCACCACCAACTGTGTGGAGGGCCCGTAACGGTCATCGCGTTTTTGACCAGGCGGCGGATCAAAAATGACGTTCACGCTGACCTGGCCGGGTGCCACTTCAATGGGTGCTCTGACCAGCCGAAGCGCTTCCCCCTGGTGCACAGATTCAGCGGGAAGCCCCAGAATGACCACCCGGTTTGCGCTAGATTCGGCAACAGCCAACTGTGTCTCGTCGCCGTCGCCAACAACAGCAATGTCACTGGGTTCTCGAAGCCCGCGATGAAGGGTTGTGACCTGGTTTGTGACGGGGTTGTATCGACGTATTGCCCCGTTGTAACTGTCGGCAATGGCGATCGAACCGTCAGGCAACACCACACTTCCCAAGGGGTGTTGCAGTAGCGCCTGGTCTCCCGAGCCATCAACGTGACCAAACTCATATAACCCTTGGCCCGCCACAGTGTCAACACGACCGCCAGTGATACGCCGCAGGGCGGATGTTTCCGCGTCCACCACCCAAAAATCGTCCACTGTTCCAGACAAACCAGAGGGTTGAGCAAACCACGCTTCCGTCACGGCACCATCAACAAGACCCTCGTTGCTGGTACCGGCAAAAATCCCGACTTCCCCCTTCGCCAGGTCACACCACCAAATGCGATGGTCACCAGCCATCGCGATGATGGCCGTCGTTCCGTCAACAATCACATCCCACGGGGTGGTGAGAGACACCTCTCGGGCGGGCCCTTCTGTCGGCTCCAACTGCATCCACTGCCGGCCTGTACCCGCCAATGTGGTGACCTGGCCAGATTCTAGGTTGATGCCTCGAAGAAGGTGATTTGCCGTATCGGCGACAACAAGGTGGTAACCGAGGGTAGAGGCATTATCTTCCGACACCCAGGCGACCCCGTAGGGCTCACAGAACTGGGCAGTGCCCACGCTACCGTCCCTCGCGCCACGTGTCCCCTCCCCCGCGCTCCACAGAATTTCTTCCGAGGCGGCGTGATGAATGGCGGCAAGACGGTGAGCAGCAGAGTCAGAGACCAACAGGTCCGCGCCGCCAAAAAAGTCTCTGTAATGGGCCGGAATAGTTTCCACCTTGCCCGGCTGGCGGAAAACACCCGGAGGGCTCTCGACAGGTTTATAGACACCAGGGCCGCGCTGCAACGTGCCGTGTTCTTCGTGTTGGGGAATGAGCTCCTGCAAGAGAGCGTCGATGGCGTGACCGTGACCTTCCCCAGAGTAGGTGGCAACAATCCGACCTTCTGGGTCAACCAACACCAGGGTGGGCCAGGCGCGAACACCGTATGCCTGCCACGTGGTCATATCGGGGTCGTTGAGCACAGGATGGTGAATATCGTGGCGGTGTATTGCCTGCAGCACGGTGTCGGCAAGCTTTTCGTGTTCAAATTTGGGCGAGTGCACCCCCACCACGGTCAACACGTCCGCATATGTGGTTTCCAGGTCCCGCAGTTCAGCCAAGACATGGTGGCAGTTCACACAGCACAGTGTCCAAAAATCAAGCAGCAGAAACCTGCCGCGGAAACTTTCAATACCTAGCTTGTGCGTTTCGGTGCCGAGCCACGCATCACCTGAGAGCTCTGGCGCGAGGGTCACGAGGCGGCCCGCCTCGATGAAATCACCCCGGTGTTAAAGCCTGCGAGGTGCAATCCGCCGTGGAATCGGGCGTGTTCGATTTTGACACAGCGGTTCATCACGACAGTCATCCCCAGCTCAGTACCGCGGCTCGCGACGTCCTCGTTCCACACACCCAACTGCAACCACAGAACCTTGACGCCAATCGCGTGAGCCTCTTCCAGCACTTCTGGCGTGTCTTCGCTTTTGCGGAAAACATCAACAATGTCGGGGGTTTCCGGCAGATCGGCCAGGGACTTGTAGACAGGGTGGCCGAAGAGCTCTTCAATCATGGGGTTCACAAAATACACCCGGTAGTAACCACCACCCATCAGGTAGCTGGCAACAAAGTAGCTGGCGCGTGACTTCTTGCTACTCACACCAACAATGGCAATGGACTTGGCGCCTGCAAGAATCTGTTGACGCTCTTTTGCGAGAGGTTCACTCCAAGTCATCGTGTCCCCCCCGTTGCCTCGGTCAACGCCTGATCTAAGTCCCACAAAATGTCCTCAATGTCTTCAATTCCCACGCTGATGCGAATCAGATCTTCCGGAACACCCGCCTGGGCCAACTGGTCAGAGTTCAACTGCCGGTAGAGCGTGCTCGCTGGGTGAATAATCAGCGACTTGGCATCACCAATATTTGCCAGGTGGCTGAGCAGTTGAACACTGTTGATGAGCTTTTCAGACGCCTTCCGACCCCCCTCGACGCCGAACGAGAACACAGCGCCCGGACCTTCGGGCACATATTTCTTGGCCAGCTTGTAATCGGGGTGTGACTTTAGCCCAGAATAAGAAATCCAACTTACCCGCGGGTCTTTATCTAGCCAGGCCGCGACCTCTTTGGCATTTGACACGTGGTCAGCCATCCGCTGCGGAAGGGTTTCCACCCCTTGCAACAACTGGAACGCAGCAAAAGGAGACAAGCTTGGGCCGATGTCGCGCAGTTGTTCTGCGCGAAGTTTGGTGAGAAAACCATACTCACCAAAGTTTCCCCACCATTCCAACCCGCCATACGAGTCGACCGGTTGGGTCATCGTGGGGAACTTACCGTTGTCAAAACGGAATTTTCCCCCGTCGACAACAATGCCACCAAGAGTGGTTCCGTGACCACCGAGAAATTTGGTTGCCGAGTGGATCACGATGTCCGCACCGTATTCCAATGGCCGCACCAGGTAGGGGGTGGCCGTGGTGGAGTCGACGACAAGCGGAATGCCGTGGCGGTGTGCAACATCAGCGAGTCCCTCAATATCAGCAATGGCAGTCGAGGGGTTCGCGATTGTCTCAGCGAAAATCAGTTTGGTGTTCTCTTGGATGACCGCTTCGAAATCTTTCGGGTCGCTCGAATCAACAAAAGTGCTGGTGATGCCAAATCGCTGCAGCGTCACTGAGACCTGCGTCACGGTTCCGCCGTACAGCCGTGACGACGAAACAATGTGATCACCCGACCCGCACAAAGCCGCAAAAGTTATAAATTCCGCAGCCTGGCCACTCGACGTCGCTACCGCACCAATACCGCCTTCGAGGCTGGCGACCCGCTCTTCAAAAGCGGCGACAGTGGGATTCCCGATCCGGGAGTAAATGTTGCCGTATTTTTCCAGAGCAAAAAGATTGGCGGCGTCTTGAGTGTCCTCAAACACAAAAGATGTCGTCTGGTAGATGGGCACTGCGCGGGCGCCATAGACGGGGTCGGGAACAGCGCCGGCGTGTAAAGCACGAGTTTTGAAGCCAAATTGTCTATCTGCCATGTCTCCCCCTACAACCACCGAAGCGACCGACGCTCGGCCAGCCCCACCAAAACATCACTGAGTTTCCCCAAAATGGCCAACATGATGATGGCCATAAACAATATGTCTGTCCTCGCCGTGTTCTGACTATCCAGAAGCAAAAAGCCTAACCCTTTCGACGAGGCGATAAGTTCTGCTGCCACGAGGAAAAGCCACGACTGGGCGAGGCCCAAACGCAGACCGGAAAAAATTGTTGGTGCTGCGGCCGGCAGAAAAATGGTCGTCGCAAGTTTCGTTCCCCGAAGCCCATACGCCCTGCCCACTTCCAACAGCTTCCTATCCACTGCGGCAAACCCGGATGAGACGGTGGTGAAGACGGGGAAAAATGCCCCAATCGCAATCAGGGTGACTTTGGGTTCTTCGTAAATTCCCATCCAAATCAGCAACAGCGGAACCCATGCGAGCGATGGAACGGCGCGAAGCGCACCAATTGTTGGCATCAGCAGCTGTGAGGCCACTTGAGAGAGCCCCACGAGCGAACCAAGAAGAAGAGCAACCGTTGAACCAATGACAAACCCCAATGCGACCCGCTGAACGCTGATAGCGATGTGTTCCCACAAAACGCCCCGGGTGATCAAATCTCCCGTCGCCCACACCACCTCACCGGGTGGTGGCAGTTGCGTAATTGAAAACGCCCCCGATGACGCCGCCACTTGCCACACCCCAAGAATCACCAGGGGGAAGATCGCGCCCAACGCGACAATTTGAAGCCCACTCAAACGCTGTCGTGTTTTTTGCCAACTGGTGCGTTGACGTTCAGCGACAAACTCACTCACGGCGACACAACCTGTTTCGCGATGGTGTCGTCGATCAGTTCATCGAGAGCCGTCTTCCCGGCATCCTCACTTCGGACTCCCGACTCAGCCACCAGCACGGGCAGAATAGCGTCGAAAACGGCGCGCTGAGCATCACCCGGAACCAGGGAAACATCGATTCGTGTGCGCTCGAGGAGGACAGTTCTCGCATCATTAATGTCGAGCGACGCTTCCCTGGCCAACAACTCGGCCGCTTGGTCCGGGTTGTCGAGAATCCATTGCCGCGCACGTTCGTATGTTTCGAGAACGAGACGCACCATGTCGGGCTGCGCTTCGAGGAAACGCTCGTCGACACTCAACACACCCCACGTGTTGAAATCGGGGTTGGAATAGATCACCTGCGACCCGGCGGTGCGCTCACTGGTGGCAGTCAGCGGGTCAAGCCCGGCCCACACTTCAACATCGCCACCCTCTAAAGCGCGCTGGCCATCCGCGTGAATCAAGTTGACTACTTCAACATCCGACGTGGATAGCCCCACTTCGGCGAGAGCTTGAAGAAGGAAAAAATACGGGTCGGTCCCCGAGGTTGCAGCAATGGAGCGCCCCTCTAAGTCAGCTAAAGACTGAATCTCACTGCCGGCGGGGACAACGATGGACGCCCAGAACGGCTGACTGAACACGCCGATTGTCTTGACCGGTGCACCGTTTGCCCGTGCAGCGAAAACTGCGGAACCGGCGCTGGAACCGACATCGATCGCACGGGCATTCAGATTTTGCAACGCAACGTTACTTCCCGCTGAAAATATCCACTCCACCTCAGTCCCTTGACCAGCAAGTTCTTCCTCTAACCAGCCTTGGTCGCGAATAACGAGCGACAAAGGATTCCAATAGGCGTAGTCCAAGCGGAGCACCTCCAGGGCAGAGCCAGAGTCGGCCTGGCCGCCGGGAGAAGAACCTTCCCCCGCGGCACATCCGGTGACAAGACCCAACGTGGCAACACTGGCGACAATACTGGTAACGATTTTTTTGAACACGAACGTGCCTTTCCTAGTGGATTCCAAAACGGGCCAAGAGCTCTGCCTTTAGTGGCGCTAACTCTGGGTGAGAACGGTCTCTCGGGCGTGGCTGGTCAACGCGGATAATCTCGGCGATCCCTTCGCCACGACCAGCCATGACAACGACGCGGTCTGCCAAATGCAAAGCCTCATCAATGTCGTGGGTAACAAAAACAACCGTGGCCGCTGTGTGTTGGGCCACCTCGGCCAGCAAATCCTGCATTTGCAAGCGTGTCAGGGCGTCAAGGGCAGCGAACGGCTCATCAAGAAGGAGAACTCCCGGATGGCCGGCAAGACCTCGCGCCAAGGCTGTTCGCTGGGCCATCCCGCCAGACACCTCTTTGGGGAGGTGATTCTCGAATCCAGCAAGCCCCACCTCTGCCAACAGCTCGTCGACAGCGCTGTCATCTTTCTCGCCGCGAGCGCCCAGTTTGACGTTGTCCCGAAGGCTTCGCCACGGCAACAAACGGGGTTCTTGGAACACGACCGCGCACCGGGGGTCAACGCCTGTAACGGTGTGTCCGTCGACCATCACGACACCATCGCTTGGGACATCAAGCCCGGCGATGAGCCTCAACAGGGTGGACTTGCCGCAGCCGGACGGGCCCAGCAGTGCAACCACTTCTTCGGCTTGGATGGTGAGAGAAATATTGGTCAACACATCAACCCGGGAACGGCCTTTCCCAAAGTGTCGATAGACACCCTCCAGGGTCACGTTCGCGCTGCGAGTCATTGAACTCTCCGTCGTCACAGTGTTGGCCACGCTGTTGAGAGTAACGGCCCACGCAGGACCGGCGAATTTAGGTGACGAATTGTTTCTCGTTGTGACTTTTTGTGTCACTCGTAGCGCAGAGCGTCAACAGGCTGCAATTTGGCGGCAGTTCTCGCCGGCCACACCCCGAAGATAATTCCCACACCAGCTGAGAAACCGAGAGCTAAAGCGACAGTGGTGGGGTCAATAAAGAAGTCCCAATCGCCCAGGCGGGAAAAAGCGAAAGACGCCGCTTGGCCCAAAATGAGACCGATCACACCACCCAGCATGCTCAACACCACTGCTTCCATGAGGAACTGCGACAAAATTTGGCTTTGTTTCGCCCCAATGGCGCGCCTCACCCCGATTTCTCGGGTCCGCTCTCTGACAGAGACCAGCATGATGTTCATAATCCCAATACCACCCACCACCAAACTGATTCCAGCAATGCCCGTAATGAGAAGACCCAATGTTCCTGTCACTGTTTCAATGGTGTCTTGAAGGGCAGCCTGGTTGAAAATGGTGAAGGTTGCATCGTCATCGTTGGTAACCGACTTGGAGAACCTCAGGAACTGTTCAACTCGGAACTCGACTGGGCTGACTGCCTCTTTCGAGACGGCTTGAATACGAATCAACGACACGTAGGGAGATTTCGCAAAAAGACTTCTCGCGACGGTTTGGGTGACATAGACGTTTCCCCCCGCCCCAAACCCGTCGGCATCATCTAACACCCCCACAATTTGGAAGGCGATGCCATTGACAGATATGTCGCGACCAATATCGGATGCGGTCAAGTCCAACCGGTCAGCCGCCCTCGCGCTCAACACAGCGGTTCTGCCAGACTGGGCGGCTGTTGCCTGTGAAAGGAAAGACCCAATGGCAACATTGGGGTTTGCAAGATCGACGTATGTGGGGGACACCCCAATGATGGTGAAATTTTCCTGTTTACTGCCCAGGCTGACAGATCCGGGCCCACGAACCTCTGTGGAGACTTGCAACACGCCTTCAATTTGGGCAAGTTCTTCGGCGTCCTGTTCGGTGAGCCCGGTAACGGTGGTGGCGGTGACCGAAATCTGGTTGGCTCCCAGGGTTGATAGGGACTGGTCAATGCCCTGTTGGGCGCCCTGACCAACAGAAATCAGTGCCACAACTGCCCCCACACCGATGATGATTCCCAGCATGGTGAGAGCGGATCGGACTTTGGCAGCGCGAATGCGCTGCAGAGCCATCCGAAAAATCAGCCACAGGTTCATCGACGCCTCCGCATGCCCACTCCGGCTTCATCTCGCTCGATTAAACCGTCGCGGATATAGACGCGACGGTTTGCGGCCGCCGCGACATCAAGGTCGTGGGTAATGAGGACGATGGTTCGACCTTCCTGGTTCATTTCTTGGAAGATATCCATCACTTGCGCGCCTGATTGGGTGTCCAACGCTCCGGTTGGTTCGTCGGCCAACACAAGGTCGGGGTTTGTGACAAGTGCTCGGGCGATTGCAACACGCTGCTGCTGACCACCACTGAGCCGGCCTCGATCAAAATCGAGTCGTTCGCCGAGGCCTAACCGTGTCAACATGTCTGCGGCACGGCGCCTGGCCTCTCTGGGTCGAAGCCCCTGATACAGCAGCGGCGACGCGACGTTGTCCACAGCGGAGGTCAGGGGAAGAAGCTGAAACTGTTGAAAAACGAAACCTATCGCTTTGGAGCGCAGGGCGGTGAGCTGGTTGTCGTTCATGTCAGCAATGTCTGCGCCCGCAATTTTTACTCGACCCGCACTGGGACGGTCCAAACACCCGATGAGGTTCATCATTGTTGACTTGCCGGACCCAGACGGCCCGACGATCGCCACAAATTCTCCTCGGCGAACCTGCAAACTGACACCTGCGAGCGCGACAGTGGTCATGTCACCGACTTTGTATTCGCGTCGAACATTTTCGAGCTCAACGACGAGGTCGCTCACTCGTCTCCCCCGGGTGTCCCCTCTGGTGGTCCAAAGCCGCCACCGCCAACAACCGGAATGTCACCGGAAGCCCCCGTGACAACCCGTTCACCTCCGGACAGTCCCGAGGTGATTTCAATCCAATACCCGCCTTGAATTCCGACGGTGACGTCAACGAGAGCGATGTTTCCGTCGGCGCCCAACACGCGAACGGAAGTCTGCCCATCGCGCTCCACCAAAGCGGTCACGGGAGCAGCAAGAACGTTACTTTGGGATTCCGTCGTGATACTTGCCTGCGCAGTCATACCCACCCGTAATCCGTTGGGCGGGTTGGGGAGTGAAATGGTCACTTCATAGGTGGTGAGCCGTCCACCTGCTGGGTCTACCCCGCCGAAAAGACCGGCCTCGAGAACTGTTCCCGTCACACTTGCTCCAGGAATGGCATCGAAGGTGACAGTCACCTCCTGGCCCTCTTCAATTCCCACAACATCGGCTTCAGCGAAGTCTGCTGTGACGACAAAAGTGTCGAGGTCGGCGATTACCATGAACGCACTACTTGCCCCAGCGGTAGGCGACGTCGATCCCAGCTGCTCGCCGACTTTCGAAGCAATAGAGATGACAGTTCCGGACATGGGTGCGACCAACGTGGCGTCCTCTAAGGCCCGCTCTGCTTGGTCAAAAGATGCTTGAGCGGCGGCGAGTGCAATATCTGCTTGAACTCGGCCTTCCCGAGCGACCTGCATGGCGAGCTCCGCCGCGTCGCGGTCTGCTTGAGCGGCCGCCAATTCACGGTTCGCATTGTCTCGGGAGTCGCGGGACTCACCGCGCGCTGCCCTCACTGCCTGCTCGGCCCTCGTTAGACGGGCGTCCGCAGAGTTGATTCCAAATTGTGCGTTGGCTTCCCCCTGCGCGGCCGAAGTGATTCCTCCGCGTGCTGCCTCAAGCCCACTTCGGGCCTGCGCAAGCGCTGCCTCTAAATCACTGGGGTCGAGTGTGGCGAGCAGGTCCCCCTCGGCGACAACATCACCAACACTCACCTCGATAGAGGCAAGCTGACCCGCTGGGCGGAAGGACACAGAACGTTGGTCAGAGGCTTCCACAACGCCGCTAGCGGCAACCGTAGTGGTCACGTCACGACGCTCAACCACTTCGGTGAGGACACTGTCAGCCTGATTCTCACTCGGCTGCAACGCAAATATGGTTATTGTCCCGGCGAGAATGGCAACGGCTACAACAACTCCGATGACGATTTTGATGGTCTTGCTCACGTGGCTGGCCTCACTGAAAGTCTGTCAAGAGTTCTACCTTATTGCCCCATCTTCAACACATCCTGAACAAACGGTCAGGACTCCAGCTCGCACCAATGTCCTATCTCTACGGGGCTCTACGCCCACCCGGAAATCAACAGCGTTGCAGCCGCCATGGTGGCCAGCGAACCAAAGGCCAAATTGGTTTTCCAGGTGTGTTCAGCTTCACCGCGGGAGCGGTGAAAGAGGTGCGCGGTGGCCATCAACGCGGCCACCCCGATTGATGCCACAACGCCAACGACAGTGATGAGCCGACTAGACCCGTGAACGACGATCACAATGGGCGCTAAGAAAATCACCGCGGCTGCGACCAATTCCACAAGACCAATTAGTCGAACACTCCACGCAGGAATGTCCTTCGCCCACACCACACCAGTACCCGCCAGTTGAACGATGGGGGTAAATGCTTTAATCCATCCGGCTCGACCAATTCCTACTGCCAATACCGCAGCAGTGAGCAGGGCAAGAACCTGAAAAACGATAACCACCGTGACACCCTCTCCGCTTCACAAACCGTCACCACCCTATCCGAGCCTCGGCGGTGTGGCCGGTGGGGCCAAATGGTGCAAGACTGACACTATGAGCACTGTTGCGAGCGAACCACGAAGTATTCGACTGGTCCTGTTCTCTGGAGCCACTGTTTTCGCTGTGAGTGCCGTGGCGCTTTTGCTATCACCCGGAATTTTTGTTTCACTTCTTGGCCTCCCCCCATCCGACGACCTCGACTGGGCGATGCGCATGATTGCTGTCACCCTGGTGGCACTCACAGGCAACATGGCCGTGGTGGCTCTGTTTGGCAGCGAACAAGGTGTCGCTGTTTCAGCGGTAGTTATGCTGATCTCCGCAGGAGGACTCGGAGTTCTCACGCTGTTGGTTCCTGCCGATGTCACCTGGTTCAGTCTTCTCTACGCGATGGTCGGTTTTGCTTTCGCGACGGCGTATGTTGTGACGCTCGCGTTTTGGCTTCGGCGACCCCGGTAAGCTTCCGTCACATGGATAACGGCCACAAACTCATCTGGATTGACTGCGAAATGACCGGGCTGGACCCGGATGTTGACGAGCTGGTCGAAATCGCAGTTGTCGTCACCGACTATTCCCTCACGCCCCAAGATGACGGCATAGATGCCGTCATCTTGGCCAGCGATACGGCAATGGCGCAGATGGGTGACTTCGTTCGGGCCATGCACGAAACAAGCGGACTGTTGCCCGATATTCCCCACGGCATCAGTTTGGAGGAAACAGAAAAACGAGTGTTGGACTACTTCGCCTTACACGGCCTCACCGCCGGGACGTGCGCGCTGGCGGGAAATTCGGTCGGAACAGACAGGATGTTTATTCGAAAATACCTCCCGGCCGTCCACGAATTTTTGCACTACAGAAATGTTGACGTCTCCACCATCAAAGAACTTTCTCGCCAGTGGTACCCGAAAGTGTTCTTCAACCAGCCGGAGAAAAGCGGTGGTCACCGGGCGAGGGCTGACATTTTCGAATCCATTCGCGAGCTGGACTACTACCGCCGGGCAGTATTTGTTGACCAGCCAGGCCCCACCACGAGCGAGGCAAAAGAGGCAGCACAATCAGCAAACGGGTTCCCAGCAGGACCAGAACCGACAGCGCCCAAGCTGTAATACACTTTATGTGCTGCACAACGTAGTCATGGTGGGTATAGCTCAGCTGGTAGAGCGCCTGGTTGTGGTCCAGGAGGTCGCGGGTTCAAGCCCCGTTACTCACCCCAAATTTTTGCCTCAGACACACCTGGCACACTTATCGTGTGCTGAATGTGGACCGAGACGAATTCGAGCGCCTGGTCGTCCAGGGGCTCGACGCCCTCCCCGACCAGATGGTGGAGGGTGTTGACAACGTCATTTTCGTTGTCGAAGACCGCCCAGAATCCGACGACATTGTGGGTCTTTATGACGGCATTGCTCTGACCGATCGGGGAGACTATGGCTACGGGGAACTTCCCGACCGGATTGTCATCTATCGGGAACCACTCCTTGAACACTGCCAAACACGTGACGAGTTGGTTCAAGAAATCCACGTCACCTTGGTGCACGAAATTGCTCACTATTTCGGCATCGACGACGAACGCCTCCACGAGTTGGGGTGGGCTTAGGTACTGATCACCGCATCGGCAAGTTGTGATGACTGGTGAATGGTGTAAAACCTGTCCTCTTGGAGTGACCACCTGTGCCAGTGAGGAACAAACGTGTCGCCATCTCGCTCAAATGCGCGCTGTTGTCGAATATTCGAATCCGCTTCCACCCAATAGCGTTCGCTCGCATAAGGACTGGTCAGAAGCGACAGTGCCCCACAGCCTTCAATGATGAGATTCACATCCGGGTCAATCTCGATAAGTCCCGACGGGGCCATCGAACCCCAATCCCACCTTCTGAGCCTCCCCACTTCTCCCCTCGACCACGGCACAATACAGCGGTGAAATGCGTACCGGTGTCCGGCGTCGAGACCGTCCCATCCTGGATAGATGTCGTCAAGGCTGAGAAGAAAAAAACCCGATTCGTGCTGCTTCTGGCGAGCCCACTGGGTTTTTCCCGCCCCGGAGCGACCATCCACGAGAATAAGCTGCCTGTCACCTGCCACGTGGGCCACGCTTTCCCAGCTTCTCCCTGTCGGAAGCCGATGACACCGCCCACACCACGGTCACCGCCAAAACAATAAACATGCTGGCAGCGGCCATCGCCATGCCTAAGTTTTCGCCGCCCGGTCTCGACATCAGCCGGAACATCACTAACGGCAGGGTTTCGTTGGAACCGTATGTCAAAAACCTTGCCGCACCAAACTCTCCGAAGGAAGCCAAGGAGACGAGGGCAGTCGCAGCGACAATCGGTTTAATCATGGCCGGCAGCTCCACAAACCCAAATACTTGAAAACGGTTGGCGCCATCAAGCTGCGCCGCCTCAAGAAGGTCGTGAGACATGGACCGGCGGGCCGGCGAAATGATCTGAAAGGCGAGGGGTGCTAAAAAAATCACCTGCACGAGCGGCAAAAGCAGCCAGCCGGTGGCCACCCAGGTGGGCAGGTAACCAGACAGAACCAGCGCTGTCAGACCAATAACGACAGGCGAAATTCCGATGGGAAGAAGAACCGCAAGCCCCACGCGTTTGGCGCTCAGCCACCAAGCAATAGCGAGCGACAAAGCCACCGCCACCACCATGTTCCTCAGCGAGTTCCCGACCGCCTCCACCACGGTGACATTCAAAACATCGCGCTCACCGCGGCCTGCCAGGTTCACCACATTGCCCACAAGTCCGGGTCCGGCAGTGAGGGCTCTGGCAAAGACTCCCCCCAACACCCACACAATCGCCGCGATCAGTCCAATTCCTAGAATCCGACCCACCGGCGACGGTGTGACATGAGTTTCGGTGTGACCGAAAAGAGCGGTGGGTGAGGCGCCCAGTCGCCGGGAGAAAAGAAAAAACAGCAGCGTCAACACCGTTTGCAACAGAGCGAGAAGTGCCGCATGGGGTAGGTCGAGCCGCTGCAAGGCCGCCGTCACGATTTCTGTCTCCAGCGTGCGGATGGTTCCCTGCCCGAGAGTGATGATGAGTCCGAAACTCGTTGCGGAATACAGCGCGACAAGCAACCCAGCCGCGCTGAGCGCGGGCAACTGTTGAGGCAGTTGGATACGCCTCACGATGGCAGTTCGTGACGCACCGTCTAGGCTGGCCGCCTCCACTTGCTCGCGGGGGACCATGGACGCAGCCGTCACGACCGCAATGAAGCCGGCATTCATCAGTGAATGGGCAGCAATTACCGCCGCAATCCCCACCCGAGAGTCATCCAAATAGTCACCGATGAGCGGGCGGAAAGCTAGACCAACCAGAAATGCTGGCAACAGAAAAGGAACTAGCAGAACACTGGAAATAATTTTTTTGTGGCGCCTTTGTGACGCCAGCCAGTTCCCAATGGGATACCCGAAAGCTAAGGAAACCACCGCGCTCATCAGCGCGATGAACGCGGTGGTTCCAAAAAGCCCGATATTAGCCAAAAATGTCCGACCAGTCAGTGAGCCACTGCTCGCGGTTGGCGTCAATGTCGAGAGTCTCACCGATAGTTGATGTTGCCGGGGTGGCAAACCTGGCCCACGCTTCCGGAACGTCTATCCCCGGGACAGCCGGGTAAACAAACATGGCCTCCGGCACGGATCGCTGGAAGTCTTCCCTGAGGAGAAATTGGACCAGCGCACTGGCGCCCGGCTGGTTGGTTGAACCGGCAATGACTCCCGCGAACTCCGTTTGGCGGAAACACTCTTCCAATAGGGCTCTCGATCCGGGCGTGCCATCCTCGTTGACCTCTGCTGAAGGCGAAGACGCATAGCTCAAAACGATAGGGCGGTCTCCGCCGTAACGGGTGAAGTCAGAGAAGTAGGCGTCCTCCCAGGAGCCAGCAACTTTGACTTCGTTGTCCCGCAAGTCCCGCCAATAAGCGAAGACATCCGCCGGGGTGTCAAAACCGGCGTGCGTTGAGGCCAAGAACGCCAACCCAGGTGACGAGAAGTTCGGGTTGGTGACAACCGTCAAACCTCGATACTCCTCATCGGTGAGTTCTCTCCAACTCCGGGGAGGAGTAATACCTTCACTGTCAAACCACCCCATGTCGTAGTTGAAACACACATCTGAATAGTCGATTGCTGCCGGGGCGGAATCAAAAATTCCTTCCGCTTCCGCTCGACCATAGAAAGTGTTGTCGATACCAAAGAACGCGTCGGCGACCGGCGCGTTCCTGGTCAAAATGAGTTGGTTGGTCAGCGAACCGGTGTCTCCTAGCCGAAGAATTTCCAATTCGTACCCCGTTTCTGACTCAAACTGGGCAATAAGTTCATCGCTCATCACAAACGAGTCGTGGGCGGCCAGTCGGACGAGGCTGTTCTCCGGTCCTTGGCATCCAGTGAGCATTGCCGCGGCGGCAATAAGTAGTGCGAGTTTTTTCATAGCGTGCCTTCCGTTTCTTATGATTCCGAGGGCACGGGTTCGAGAGAATCTTCCTTACGCTGGCATTACCCAGATCAGGTTCGACGGTCGAAGCTGGTTGCTTCCTCTCAGCCTGACACTCCAGGCTCCCGTGATGATGTCAGTCTAGCGAACGTTAGATACTGGGAAAAAGTTTGCCCTGCTGAGTTCGAAGCTTGTGCCCCCAACGCATACCTTTAGCAATCGGGTACACCGCGAGAAACACCCATGCGGGCGCTCGAAGTCGCCGCTTTCTGATGCCGTGACGGGAATAGGTGCGATCGAAGCGTCCCACGTAATCATAAAAATCTTTTGGAGTGTCATCGAGGCGTCTCGATGACATTCCTGCAACCATTTCCGAGGCATAAACCGTCGTGAAGCCAGCGTCATAAATGTGCACAGACAAGTCAATATCTTCATGCATGTCGATGTCTGCGTCGAGACACACGTCGTCTTTGATGACTTCCCACACTGACTGGCGAAGAGCCATGTTGGTTCCAAACAGGAACTTATAACTGGTCGCCAAGCGGTACATGGCCTTGCGGGCCGTGTCGTCTGCTCTCGCCATGTATCGCCTCAACGGCAGGTCGTAGTAAATGACGGGGCCGGTCGCAGCGTCGACCCTTGGGTTGGCGAAAACTTTCTTGACGTTTTCCACCCAGTTGGGTTCAAGAACCGCGTCAGAGTCTATTCGGCCGATGACTTCTGATGTCACCGCGTTGAAACCCACGTTTCTGGTGGGGACAAGCCCTTGCAGTTCGTCTTGTCGCAACACTCGCAACGGGGCTTCCGGGTGTTGCTTGATGAGTTCATCGAGAATGCGGGGAGTCAAATCTGTCGAACGGTTATCGACCACAATAATTTCGTCAGCCGGCATAGTTTGGTTTAGTGCCGCAAGCACACAAGGCCTGATGGTTTCTTCCTCGTTGTACGCGGGGATCACGATAGAAAGCGTGGGCAGAGTATCCGAGTCAGTCACGGTCACCGCCTTCGACTACTGCTTCAAGCAGTTGAACAGTGACGTCACCGCCCTTAGTGTCTTGCACCCCCACTCCCACAAAACCCATCGTGTTGTGGAATGCAAGACTGACCGGGTTTTCCGGCTTGAGGTTCACTTCGCAGGTAATTCGCTGGTATCCCCTCCTTTTCGCTTCCTCGAAAAGCTCCCCATACAAACGCCTGCCCAAGCCTTTGCCCCGAGCAGCCTCCCCTAAAACGACGCGGTCGATGTAGAAGTGCGGAAGGCCCCGAGACTCGAAGAAACGATAATTCTCGGAGTCGTAATTCTTTCCCGGTTCCACGGCCATCACAAAACCGACGACGTCCCCCTCAACTTCAGCGACCATACACCAGTCAAATGCCTCAACGAGCCCGGCCATCTCAACAACAGTGACCGTCGGAACAGCTGGGTAAGCGTGATTGTTGAGCGCGGTCACCGCCTCAACATCGGACCCAGCCAGCGGGCGAATGACGGCATCATTCGGGGAGAGAGTATCGAAAGATGTCACGTGGACAGTGTAGCCGGGAGGATCACCATCCCCAGGTGCCAGGCGCACCCTTGAATGGCCCTGTCACCCGAGAGGTGATCCAGCCGCCATAAAAATCACCCTCCTGCGCTTGGACAACCTCACCGTCAACCGTCGCTTCATCCACCCGACCCGGATATAAAGCAAGATGGTCGCGCAGCGACTCAAAACGGTGATTAGGGGTGGGATACCACCAGGCTGCTCGAGGAATTCGATGCTCACCAACCACAATGTCGGCATAGTGTGCGACACCCTTAAACTCACACACTGTAGTCCCCGCGACCGGCTCGAGGACATCCCAATTCACGTCGGCAAAGGGAAGGTAGTAGGTGGGAGGGTGACTTGTTTCGAGTACACGAATGGCTGATGTGGTGTCGCAAATCACCACTCCACCGTGTGTGACGACCACACGCTCGGTGGACGGGTCGACCTTCGGAGGCCGCGGATAATCCCATACCGACTCTGGCTGCGTCATCATTTCTCTCCTTCGCGAATATCGTCACCCTACGGGGGTTTCCAGAAAATTCACCCAAAATCTCTCCCCCCTCCCCACAAACTTCCTTTCACCGCTAGGCTGAAGGGGAGTTGAAGGGCTTGGTGTTTCGGCATTGGGCAGTTTCGACCAGTTGTTTCGTTGCTCGAAACTCCTATCACTAAGTACGGAAAGAGATACACCATGGCTCAGGGAACCGTTAAATGGTTCAACGCCGATAAGGGATTCGGATTCATTACACCCGATGACGGAGGAGCTGATGTGTTCGCACACTTCAGCGCCATTCAGTCCGGCGGATACCGCTCGTTGGATGAAAACCAGCGCGTCGAGTTCGACGTCACCGAAGGCCAAAAAGGCCTTCAGGCTGAAAACATTCGACCGCTCTAAAGCGTGATCGAGGAAAACCGCCGACCGGGCTAACCGGTCGGCGGTTTTTTGTTTGCTTACAATAGTGGCCATGCGTCCGTTGACTGCCGAAGACATTAGGCACTCTTTGGTGAACGTTGACGATGAAGAACGCCATGCTGTCGTCCTTCCGGGCCTTCACGAAACTGTGTGGGAGGAACGGGAATTCTTGGGATGGCGGGACCCCACGCACCCCACCAGGGGTTACATCGTTTTCTGGAGGGACAACTCTCCGACCGGTGTTGCGGTCCGAGCTGCGGAATCGGCCATGCCCGCGGGAAGACCGGCCATGTGTTCCCTGTGTCACACGCAACAGCCCGCACCACAAGTGAGTCTTTTCGTTGCACCGAAAGCCGGGAAACGCGGTCAACGCGGTGACACCGTCGGAACCTACCTCTGCGCTGACTTGCGGTGTTCGACGCTGATTCGCATTACGCCTCCACGCAGCGAACACTTACCCACGCCCGAGCGGGAAACGGGTCAGCGGGCAGTGGGCATTGAGCAGAGGCTCGAGCGGTTCACCGCTCGAGTGGTCGACGACTAATTAGCGATCTGTCTTTGACAGGAACCACAGTGGAATTGCGAAGGCGAGCGACGCGGTCAGCACTCCACCGGTGAACAGCGCAATCGCGAACTGTTCAGGGACGACGAAGGCGTAGGTGAACATCGGAAACGACGCAAGGAAGATAATAGAAGACAGGACGACCAAGAACACGTTCATGATTTCCCCATTATTCCACAGAAAAGACCCCTCCCGGTGACAAGAAAGACACGCAGCCCGAAGAGGCGTCTCCTCATTCGACGCATCAGAATCACCGGGTGGACGGCGCTCAGTTTTCTCCTCGCCACCATCCTCGGTTTCCTTGCCTGGGCTCACACCGTCTATGCCGCCGATAGAGCAGCCACTATCCAAGTTTTTCGAACCCTCGAGGTGGAGGTTGTGGACCGCGATCGCGCCATCATCATCACCCCCACGTCAGAAAAATCCAGCCTGGCCGACACTGTCTTAGTCTTCTACCCGGGTGGTCGGGTTGACCCCTACGCGTACTTGCCGCCACTTGCCCGCGCGGCGCAAGACACAGGGCTCAGAGTGGTCATTCCACAAGCACCACTGAACCTGGCCATCGCAGACACCAGAGATATCGAGCAACTCGCTTTACTTGCAGGGCCACATTCTGCCATCGCCACCGGCGGCCATTCGTTGGGGGGTGTTCGAGGGTGCCTGCAGGCAACTCACCCCCGGGTCTCTCACCTGGTGTTATTCGCAAGCTATTGCGCCACTGACCTGACATCGAGAGACGACCTCACTGTTGTAACAGTGTTGGGGAGCTTGGATGCTCTCACCGACCCGGGACAGGTCGCCGAGGCGCAGGCACTCCTGCCAGGCGACCCGAACACCATCACCATCCCGGGGGCCAACCATGCGTCGTTTGGGGCGTATGGGCCACAGTCAGGCGACGGCCCGTCAAGGATTAGCTCGGAACGCATGTCTCAGGAGCTCACCGAGATTCTCGCCACGTTTTTGACGCAGTAGGAGCTACGACGACGCGGCACGCTCCAGGATAAGTTCTCTCACTCTGGCAGCGTCTGCTTTTCCGCTCATTGCCTTCATGACTTGGCCAATGATCGCCCCAGCTGCTTGAGTTTTTCCTTCTCGAATTTTGTCTAACACATCGGGCTGCTGGGCGAGGGCCTCATCGATTGCTTCGATGAGGGCACCGTCGTCTGAGACGATGCCCAGGCCACGAGCGTCGATTACATCTCGCGCCGACCCTTCACCGGCGATCATTCCCGCGAGGACTTCGCGGGCCATTTTGTCGGTGATGGTTCCCTCGGCGATGACTGCGTCGAGCTCTGCCACCTGTCGAGAGGTAATCAACTCTGTGGGGTGTGTACCTTGTTCGTTGGCGAGCCTGGAAACTTCTCCCAGCCACCACTTTTTTGCCCCTTGGCTTGTTGCACCCTCCCGGATGGTTTCTTCAATGGTGTCCAAGAGGCCGGAGTTCACAATCGCGTTGAAGTCTGTCTCTCCCAGACCCCAAGCCACACGCAGTCGGCGGCGCTTCGTAACGGGCGCTTCAGGCAAAGCCTGGCGAAGCCGTTCGATGGTGTCTTCGCTCGGTTCAATTGGAAGAAGGTCCGGTTCTGGAAAATACCGGTAGTCGTCAGCGTCTGATTTTGGTCGACCGGGGCTGGTCACCCCTGTGTCCTCATGCCAGTGGCGGGTTTCTTGAATGATGGTGCCACCATCTGCCAGCATCGCCGCTTGCCGCTGGATTTCGTAGCGGACGGCTCGCTCGATGGAACGAAACGAGTTGACATTTTTTGTTTCTGTCCGAGTTCCCAGTGTGGTGGAGCCGATGGGGCGAAGTGACACGTTGGCGTCACAGCGAAGATTTCCCCGCTCCATACGGGCTTGAGAGATCCCCAGGCCCACAACAATGTCGCGGATGGCGCTCACATAGGCGCGGGCCAGTTCAGGAGCTCTCGCCCCGGCACCAAAAATGGGGCGAGTCACAATTTCCACGAGTGGCACGCCTGCGCGGTTGTAATCAACGAGCGAATACTCTGCCCCTTGGATGCGACCTGTTGCGCCGCCCACGTGAGTGAGCTTCCCGGCGTCCTCTTCCATGTGTGCACGCTCGATATCGACCGTCCACAACGTGTTGTCATCGAGTTCAATGTCGAGGGAACCGTCAAATGCAATGGGTTCGTCGTATTGGCTGATTTGATAATTTTTAGCCAAATCCGGGTAAAAATAGTTTTTCCGGGCAAACCTGGACGAGCGGGCAATCTCACAGCCGAGGGCAAGGCCCAGCGAAATGCTGTATTCGATAGCTGTCTCATTGACCACCGGCAATGATCCTGGTAACCCCACACACACCGGTGTGATTGCCGTGTTGGGGGCATATTCGTCAAGCGACGCTGCCGGGTTGGGCGCCGGAGAGAACATTTTTGTTTGGGTCGACAGTTCCACGTGAACTTCCAACCCAATCACAGGCTCGAAAAGGGTGAGGGCTTCGTCAAAGTCCATCAACTTTTTACTCACTTCGCACCCCCCGCGGCAACTTCTGGGACCCGTGACCAAACCGGCCCACCAAAGGCGGCGTTCACAAATATTTCCATTGCCGCTCCGACTTCAAAAAGGCGCCGATCGCCATGAGCGGGAGCCATCAGTTGCAGGCCAATCGGCAGCCCATTTTCCGGGTCCAGACCCATCGGCAGTGCAAGCCCCGGCACCCCCGCAAGGTTGGCGGGAATGGTGGTCATGTCGTTGGCATACATCGCCAATGGGTCGTCTAACTGCTCACCCAATCGGAACGCAGTGTGTGGTGCTGCCGGGGTGGCCAAGACGTCTACCTTGCGAAACGCACTGGTGAAGTCTTGTTGGATCAGCGTCCGCACTTTTTGGGCGCTTCCGTAATAGGCGTCGTAATACCCAGCAGAGAGGGCATATGTTCCCAAAATGATGCGGCGTTTGACCTCATCGCCGAATCCTGCTTCCCGGGTGGCCGCCATGACGTCTTCAACGGTGGCATCACCGCCCTCTGGGGTGACCCGAAGTCCGAACCGGACGGAGTCAAACTTCGCCAAGTTCGATGATGCTTCAGCAGGAAGAATCAGGTAGTAAGCGCTCACTGCGTAATCAAAATGGGGCGCATCAATGTCGATAATTTCCGCGCCTTCGGCACTCAACATCTCGAGAGTCTCGTGATACCGCTGACGAACACTGGGCTGGAAACCGTCCGTGTCCAGTTGCTTGATTCGGCCGACTTTGAGGCCCTTCACACTGGGGTTTCTGGCCGCCGCCACAGCAGCATCAACCATGGACGGCCAAGGAGTGGGGATCGATGTCGAATCGTGGGGGTCGTGGCCGGCGATAATGTCCTGGAGGAGAGCAGCGTCTGTGACAGTGCGCGCAACGGGGCCCACTTGGTCCAATGACGAAGCCAAAGCAATGACCCCATAGCGACTCACCCCGCCGTAGGTGGGTTTAAAACCCACCGTGCCGGTAAACGCAGAGGGCTGTCTGATTGAACCGCCGGTGTCGCTACCCAGGGCAATGGGTGCTTCACAAGCCGCGACAGCCGCGGCCGAACCACCACCGGACCCACCCGGGGTCCGCGTCGCATCCCATGGGTTTGCCGTCGGGCCATACCCAGAGTGTTCGGTGGAAGACCCCATAGCGAACTCATCCATGTTGGTTTTTCCGAGCGAAATGAGACCCGCGGCGCGGCATTTAGTCACCACTGTCGCATCGTAGGGCGGGTAATAACCTTCTAAAATTTTTGACCCGGCGGTTGTTGGCATATCCGTCGTACAGAGCACGTCTTTCACCGCAAAGGGCAACCCAGCAGTCGCAGGAAGAGTTTCTCCGGCGGCTCGCCTACGGTCAACTTCGCCGGCCTGCTCGAGGGCCTTATCTGCCACATGAAGGAAAGCATGAATGGTGGGCTCGACATGGTGAATACGGTCGAGGTGCGCGGTGACAATGTCCGCAGAACTCGCCTCCCCTCGTGCCATGAGGGCAACAAGCTCGGTGGCACTCATCCGAGTGAAATCCGTCACTGTTCTTCTCCCAAGATGGCTGTCACCCGAAAACGCTCCCCGTCGTGGTCAGGCGCTCCCTGCAACACCTGCTGAGGGGTCAGAGTTTCGCCCACAATATCTGGGCGAGTAACCATCCCCAAGGGGACAGGATGGGAGGTCGGGAGAACATCCTCGGTAGCGACCTCTTGAACCTTTTCCACCGCGTCAACGATGGCGCTCAACTCTCCCGCAAGTTTCGTAATTTCGTCGTCGGTCAGAGCGATGCGCGCAAGCATCGCCAAGTGACGCACCTGGTCTGGTGTCATGTCAGACATGCCAAAGCCCTTTCGTTGCCCCCTGGTTAGTGTAGGCGAGGTCTGGCATACTCGCGTTTCTGCTAGAGAGCATCAAGCCCACGAACAAGAATTTTTGGGAAAAGTGCCTGGTCAGCAACCGGTACTCCCAGGCTTTCCGCTTTTGCCTGCTTAGACCCAGCACCGGGCCCCGCCACCACCAGAGATGTTTTCTTGCTGACACTCGATGACGGCTTCCCTCCGGCCCGTCTCACTGCTTCCTCTGCCTCGTCACGGGTGAAGCCATCAATAGAGCCTGTCACCACAACTGTCATTCCCGCCAACGGCCCCGACGCTTCCCCCGCCTCAGGGGGGGTCCAGTCGGGGTCAGTGAAACTGACGCCGGCACGTTTCCACCGAGTAATGATGTCGAGGTGCCAGTCGACGGCCAACCAGTCCACCACAGACTGAGCAATGATAGGGCCCACCCCGTCGACCTCTGCAAGCTCCTCGGAACTTTTCGCCATGATGGCATCCAGTGACCCGTATTGGTCTGCGAGCGCTCTAGCCGCCACCGGGCCAACGTGTCGAATGTTGAGGCTCACTAAGAACCGCCACAACTCTTTTGACTTCGCTTTATTCAACTGGTCAAGGAGCTCAATGGCGGCTTTCGATGGCACCCACTCAGCGTCACCCCTGAATGTTTTTGCCTCCGCATCCCATTCCGGGTCGTCTTTGCCGCGTTTCCTTCTAAACGGTGCGAGACGGGTGGGCTTGCCCGTCTCGGGGTCTTTTTTGGTTTCCCCAGTGTCAGGGTCTCGTGGTTCGTAGACCACAGGAAAGAGTGCTTCCAGGGTGAGGTCAAATAATCCTGCCTCACTATCGAGTGGCGCAATGGCCGGAATGACCGGCTGGGTGAGTGCCAAGGCACTGACCTCTCCGAGACCTTCGATATCGAGAGCTCCGCGTGACCCAATGTGTTCAATGCGGCCCCGGACTTGCGCGGGGCAGCTTCGCTGATTGGGGCAGCGAAGATCAACATCGCCCTCTTTGGCGGGAGCAAGAGGTGTGTCACACTCTGGACAGGCGGAGGGCATCACAAAAGGCTTTTCTGCTCCAGTTCGCCGCTCCACCACCGGGCCCAAGATTTCTGGGATAACGTCGCCGGCTTTCCTGATGACCACGTGGTCGCCAATTAGGACCTCTTTTGCCCGCACGACGTCTTGGTTGTGCAGGGTGGCGCGCTCCACAACACTGCCGGCAACACTGACTGGTTCCAGCACCGCATAGGGTGTGGCCCGCCCAGTTCTCCCCACACTGACAACGATGTCGGTCAACACGGTCGTGACCTGTTCCGGGGGGTATTTGTAGGCGATGGCCCATCGGGGGGCTCTAGAGGTGGCACCCAGTTCCCGCTGGAGCGCCCACTGGTCCACCTTCACCACCACACCGTCAATTTCGTGGTCAAGAGTTTCGCGGCTGACATGGAATCTGTCGATGTAGTCGACCATCCCCTCAAAAGAGTCTGAAACGAGAACCTGGTCAGATACGGGCAAGCCCCATGACTCAAGTACCCGATACAGTTCGCTCTGGGTCGAGACCGGTGGGTTATCCCACGCCCCAATACCGTGGACGAGCATTCGGAGGGCACGCAGGCGCGCCCCCATAAGTTCCCGTTTTCTCTCCGATTTTCCTTCCGCTTTCTGCCGAAGGCTTCCGGAGGCCGCGTTTCTCGGGTTGGCGAAGATTCGCTCGCCTGCTTGGGCTTGCGCCGTATTGATGGCGTGAAAAGCGTCGAGGGGGAAAAAAACTTCTCCTCGAACTTCGACAACATCTGGCCAGCCAGTTCCGGCGAGACGGTCAGGAATACCGGGGATGTGGTGAACGTTTTCGGTGACATCTTCACCGGTGTGACCGTCTCCGCGAGTGGCGGCACTGACCAGGCGTCCTCGCTCGTATCGAAGGTTGAGGGCAAGCCCATCAATTTTCAACTCGCACAGAAATCTCGCAGCAGCGGCAGCCTTATCGATGCGCTCCCACCACGCGCGAAGCTCATCAAGACTGAAAGCGTTGTCGAGAGAATACATGCGCTCCAAGTGGGTCACCGGATCAAAAAGTGTGGAGGCGGCACCCCCCACACTCCCAATGGGTGAATCCGCGTTAACCAGATGGGGGTGACGTGCTTCCAGCTCTTCCAGACGCTTCACCAACGAGTCATAGTGTTGATCATCCGCAAGCAGCTCATCCCGCTCGTAGTAGGCCTCTTGCAGGCTGCGAATCTGTTCTGCCAGTTCGGCCATTTCCCGCTCGGGACTATCGACACTCACTCCACCAGTCTAGGCAACCAGGCCAACAACAGCCTTAGATTGGTTGACTGTCCGGGAGTCCTGTTCGCAGCTCTGGGGGGAGGTGACCAAGGTCATTGTGAGTGACCAATGAAGCCGGCTTTGCCGTTCGCACTCTA
The DNA here is from genome assembly GCA_007117135.1 of Microbacteriaceae bacterium. Lineage (GTDB taxonomy): Bacteria > Actinomycetota > Actinomycetes > Actinomycetales > Microbacteriaceae > Pontimonas. The sequence goes on from SKHB01000022.1 coordinate 28,824, forward strand.
ATCACGGTCAACCCGCAGTTGGCTTGGTGGACTCCCATCCACCGCCAACTGCTAGCCCCGAAGACTTCACGGACAAACCAGGCGATAACGAAGTTGTGGGTGATGAGAAGCTCGTGAGTGTCTTCAGGGGTGGGCGAGAGCCATTCTGCAACAGCGTCTTCCATTTGTGCTTCACCGGCCTGAATTTCTTCGTCGCTGATGCCACCAAAAAATGATTCAAACACCGGCGGCATGTCCGACGTGGGCCCAGAGGGGATGCAGTCCATCAGCAAGGCACTTGCCTCAACACTTAACGACGGCATTTTGCTGATCATCGCTTCAGCAGTCTCCACCGCTCTTTGAAGCGGTGACGTGTGAGCAGAGGTGAAGGGGACACCGCTGAGGCGTTCCGCGATGAGTTCCGCCTGTCTGCGACCGCGAGCGCTGAGGGGTCCGTCGGGGAGGCCGTGTTCGGCATCGACCTGCTCCCCGTGGCGCACCAGGTACACATATCTGGACATGTCCGCTCCCTTACTCCCCCACGCTACCCGGTTTTGTAGTGGGCCGTTTGGTCGAGCGGTAATTGTTTGTCATCGAAAAAGTGGCAGGCCAGACGCGGTCGGAGTAGCACCACTACAAAGCTGAAAAAACGGTGTCATCCAGCGGTCCGACAGCGGTCGCTGACAGCCTGCTGGAGACCAGCGTGTGGGCAATTCTCTGGACGTCCTCCAGTGTCACCCGATCGAGCCTGCGCATGGTTTCAGCGCGGTCAAGAAACTCACCTGTCACCAGTTCGGACCGGCCAAGTCGCATCATGCGGGCCTCGGTGCCCTCGAGAGCTAACGCCGTTGCCCCTTTGATGTTTCCCACGGTTCTCTTGAGTTCGTGGTCGGTGACCCCGTCTTTGGCTATTGCCACCAGCTCGTCTCTCATCAACGCGACTACTTCTGCGGCGTTATCCGGGCTGGTTCCCGCCGCCATTCCCACCATTCCGGTGTCAGCGTATGGGGAAGCGAATGCGTATACCGAATAGGCAAGACCACGTTTCTCTCGGACTTCTTGGAACAGGCGTGACGACATCCCGCCCCCGAGCACGGTGGTCAACACACCGAGCGCCGGACGGTCAGGGTCGCCCGCGCGAAGCCCGGGCATACCCAACGCCACAACTGCCTGTTCGAGGGGCCTGGGGGTACATCGTTGAGACTGGCCGGGGGTAAAAATGGCGGGGTCGAAGGGTCGGCGGTGAACCGGGAACTCTGGGGTGTCCAGGTCCCATCCGGCGTCTCGCAGTGATGCGACGACAAGGTCAACTAGTCGATCATGGTCGAGCGACCCGGCGACACTCACCACCAGCTCATCGGGCCGGTAGTAGCGGTGGTAGTGGGAGAGAACTTGATCGCGTCGGGCGTCTCGTATGGATTGGGGGCTGCCGCCGATGGGGCGGCCCAGCGGGTGGTCGCCGAGGACTTGTTCGGCAAGTCTTTCGTGGGCGACGTTGCTGGGGTCGTCATCAGCCATGGCTAATTCTTCAAGGATCACACCCCGTTCGATGTCGAACTCGTGAGCATCGATGACCGATGCTGCGACCATGTCGGAGAGAACCTCTATGGCCATGGGTAAGTCTTCGTCTTGAACTTTTGCGTAATAGCAGGTGTATTCCTTGGCTGTGAGCGCGTTATGTTCGCCGCCCACTTGGTCAAAGGCGACGGCGATATCTAGCGCCGAACGTCTTGGTGTGCCTTTGAACAGGAGGTGTTCCAGAAAGTGTGTCGACCCGTAGGCGATGTGGTCTTCATCTCGTGACCCGACGCCCACCCAGTAGCCGATAGTGGCACTCATGGCGGCCGGGATTTGCTCGGAGAGAATGCGGAGACCGCTGGGGTGCACAGTGCGTCGGATAGTGGTCCCGCTACCGGATTCGAAACTCAGGTCGTGTACGTCAAGGGGAAGATCAATTGCGCCAGTCACGAGTCCTCACCCTAGCTGACTGAAGCTCGTCGCGCAGGCGGTCCGCCCGCAAAAAGCAGTGGGGGCCGGACATTCGTCCGACCCCCACCGATTTGTTATCGCTTAGACGCGAGCCAGGCTGGCCTTCTTGGCGGCGTTGACGGCCACCATTCCGAAACCAACCTTGTTCAACACGTCCGCAATCACGAAGATGATTGCGGCCAGTGAGACAGCAAGAGCTGTTGGCGCGTTTGCAATTGAGAGGAACTCTTCGATTGCGACACCGATTGGGTAGATAGCCCAACCGATCAGCACGAAGCGACGCATGATCTTGACTGCGCTCTGGACATAGTCCGGCATGCCATCGATCTTGACCTGGTAAATCGCGTAGATGATGTAGAACCACGCGAGGCTGGAGATGATGAACATGACCCAGTTGTAGATCGTGCCGGGCTCTCCTGCTTCACCGAGGTAACCGGTCACGATCATAATGATGTCGGCGACGATGATGCGGGCCACGAAGCCCTTCTGAACGGCGCCGGCGATCGCGAGGATCAAACCGAACTCCACCAACAGCAGCGGCGTGGTCAGCAACCAGTCGATGTAGCGGTAGGGCATAGTTGCAGCAACTTCAGCTTCAGTGATATCTACGTCTTCCGCGAAGCGCACAATACCGGTCATGATCCAGTACATGATCGCCGCGATGAAGGTAATGATTGCCGCGTAGGTTGCAGTTGCTCTGTGCTCAGGCTTGATGTCGTTGCGCTCGAGGATAAAATACAGCGTTCCCGCGGCCATACCGACAAACCCAAGCATGAAGAATGCCTGCGTAATGACGAGCAATTCCATGGCTCTCCCTTTTAACTAATTAGTTTGTGTTCTCCGCCCGCCGTCCGACGGTGGTTCGGCGGGAGGTGGGAGGGGTTCTCCCTGCCGGCGTGACCATTGGTTTTTGTCCACGCCAACGACGATTACGCTACCTCGCTCAGGACAATTTAGCTAGGAGGACACCAAGTTTAAGCTGAAAATTAGCTGAACGAAAAAGGGACTTCCGGGAAAAAAATATCAATTTATCGGCTCGGAAAGAAAAAGCGTGTCGGAGGTAACCCTCCGACACGCTTTAGCCATTTTTGGCCGGATTAGCCGTCTTCGCCCTCGGCCGAAGCCTCGGATGCATCGTCCCCAACAACGGGACTGAGCGACAACTTGCCGCGGTCATCAATCTTGGTGATTTCCACCTGGATGCGCTGACCCACCGACAGGACATCTTCAACGTCTTCTACACGCTTGCCTCCGGCAAGCTTGCGGACTTCAGAGATGTGTAGCAGCCCATCTTTGCCGGGCACCAGTGAGATGAACGCACCAAACGTCGCGAGTTTCACGACCGTCCCCAGATATTGCTCCCCTACCTCAGGGTTGACCGGGTTTGCGATCGCGTTCACTCGAGCGCGAGCGTCATCGGCCATTTCTTGGTCGGTTGCACCGATATAGACCGTGCCGTCCTCTTCAATCGAGATTTGAGCGCCCGTTTCATCTTGAATGGCGTTGATGGTTTTACCCTTCGGACCAATCAGTTCACCGATTTTGTCGGCAGGAATCTGAACGCTAATCACGCGAGGGGCTGTCGGCGCCATTTCATCAGGTTCAGAAATCGCAGCGTTCATCACTTCAAGAATCTTCAAGCGCGCTTCGCGAGCTTGCTCCAGCGCCTGCGCCAAAACCTGAGCGGGAATACCGTCGAGTTTGGTGTCGAGCTGAATAGCGGTGATGTAGTCGCTTGTTCCTGCGACCTTGAAGTCCATATCGCCCAGAGCATCTTCGGCACCGAGAATGTCGGTGAGTGCGCGGTAGCGCATTTCACCGTCTACCTCATCGCTGATCAACCCCATAGCAATACCGGCGACAGCAGCCCGCAGTGGAACACCGGCATTCAGCATCGACAATGTCGATGCGCACACCGACCCCATCGAGGTGGAGCCGTTCGAGCCGAGAGCTTCCGATACCTGACGAATTGCGTAAGGGAATTCGTCGCGGCTTGGCAAAACGGGAACAAGTGCCCGTTCTGCAAGGAATCCGTGACCGATTTCTCGACGCTTCGGTGACCCCACTCGACCGGTCTCACCGGTGGAGTAGGGCGGGAAGTTGTAGTGGTGCATGTATCGCTTAGACGTCACAGGACTGAGCGAATCAATTTGCTGTTCCAATTTCAACATGTTCAGTGTGGTGACACCCAAAATTTGGGTTTCACCGCGCTGGAACAAGGCGGAACCGTGAACGCGGGGAATCACTTCCACTTCGGCGTCTAAACCGCGAATCTGTTCGGGTGTCCTTCCATCAATACGAATACCTTCAGTCAGCACGCGGTGGCGCATAATGTGCTTTGTTACTGACTTGTAGGCAGCAGAGACTTCGGCGTTGGCCGACTCAGGAAGTTCACCCGATTCAACCTTCTTCGCAATGTCTTCTTTCACCCGAACCTTCAAAGCGTCGTCGCGCTCTTGACGGGTGAGCTTGTCAGCAATCTGATACACCTCCGCCAACTCTGTGGCGGCAAACGCGTCCACCGCGTTGTACACCTCAGCGCTGTAAGCGGCGAACAGCGGGTAGTCCTGGGTCTCTTTCGCAACCTTGTCGGCAATTTTCTGTTGTGCGTCAACAAGCTGGCGAATAAACGGCTTCGACGCTTCAAGACCTTCTGCAACAACAGCCTCATTTGGCTTTTGGTGCCCCTGAGCAATCAGGTTCCAACTGCCCTCCGTGGCCTCTGCTTCAACCATCATGATGGCGACATCATCGCCGACGACACGGCCGGCAACGATAATGTCAAAGACTGCGCTCTCCAGTTGGCTGTGCTTAGGGAAAGCCACCCACTGGCCGTCAATGAGAGCCATGCGGACACCGGCAATCGGACCGCTGAACGGCAGCCCTGACAGCTGCGTCGATGCGCTCGCCGCGTTGATCGCTAAAGCGTCATAAAACTCGTCGGGAGCAATCGACAACACGGTCACCACAATTTGGACTTCGTTGCGGATTCCATCGACGAAGGATGGGCGAAGCGGCCGGTCAATCAGCCGACAGACAAGGATGGCCTCAGTGGAGGGGCGGCCTTCGCGGCGAAAGAACGATCCGGGGATCTTTCCTGCCGCGTAGGAACGCTCTTCAACATCGACGGTCAGCGGGAAGAAATCAAAACCTTCCCGGGGGTTTTTGCCGACACTCGTTGCAGAGAGCAACATAGTGTCGTCGTCCAAATACGCCGCTACGGCGCCCTGGGCTTGCTGCGCAAGACGCCCAGCTTCAAAACGGATAGTGCGGGTGCCAAAACGGCCGTTGTCCAAGACTGCCTCGGACCAGGTGATGTCGTCACCTTCCATGGAAATAACTCCTCTTTACTTAGGGTGCAGAGGAGAAACGCTCGAATTCCCAGTGCGGAAACTCGCAGTGCAAACGGGGCACGGTTGCCCGTGTCCTGACCTGGCCATCAGTAGAAGCGCACTGTCACACTGACAGTAGACCACCACCGGTGACCAGCAACACCACACGAATCTCTCTGCGGATTTTGCGGCGCCATCAGACGCCTGTCTAAGAGTAGCAGGAGCCGGCCCCTCGTGGCGGTTTTGAGCTATTTAGCGGCGAAGGCCGAGGCGCTCAATCAGCGCCCGGTAGCGCTCAATGTCGATGCGCTGAAGGTAGCCCAGCAGTCGACGACGACGCCCAACAAGCAGCAGAAGACCTCGACGGGAGTGGTGGTCGTGCTTGTGGTCTTTGAGGTGTTCGGTGAGTTCCAAAATGCGGTGAGATAAAAGAGCGATCTGGACTTCAGGAGAACCAGTGTCACCGGGGTGGGTCTCATACTGCTCGATAATGGACTTTTTGGTAGCGGGATCCATGGACATGATTCCACCCTGCACTTTCTTTTCTCGTTGCGCGGCGCCCACCACCCAATGTGTGAGCTCTCTTTATCCGCGGCCGTTACACGGCACAGTTCACCACGTTAGCACTAAGTGCTTCCCCGCGCCGACACGGCCAGGAGTAAACTGGGCTCATCGAAGCCCTATAAGGAAGAAACGACAATGAGTGATCTTGACAACCCGGTGACTGAACTATCCGAAGAAGAAGCATGGGAGCTTCTCGACAAACACATTGTGGGACGCCTGGCTGCGACAGCGGGTGGAGTGCTCGATATTTACCCCATTACCTATGTGGTCGACAAGAAAACAATCGTCTTCCGCACGGGGCCCGGAACAAAACTCGTCGAACTCACGATCAACGACAAAGTGGTGTTCGAAATCGACCACTGGGACGACACCGAGGGGTACAGCGTGATCATCCACGGGAGTGCGGAACAACTTGACACAATGGGCGAAATCGACCAGGCAAGAACCCTCGAACTGCAGTCACTGTTCCCCACGGAGCGACCACGATACGTGCGCATCACCCCGAACAGGGTGAGCGCACGACGGTTTCGTCGCGCCTAAGGCGAGCGTTATCGAGGTGTAATCCAAAAAGTCTTGACTGCGGGTTCCCGCAGCAGAGACAATAGAAATACATGTACTCGCCGTCCAGGAGAGCCGGAGGCATCGCCCCGCCGCTGGGCGGCGAGGTTCGTTAACCGGCGAGACCCGCCCTCATTACTTCCCGCGCCTGTGCAACTTTGACCAACCCCTCTTCCTCCCACATGGCGGTGGCTGCAGGCAGGCCCCTCGCGGCCCGATGCCGGTCAAACGCCAGCCGGGTCGTGTGTCTGACAAATTGGTCAAACTCGGAGGCAATTCCTCTCGATTTCGCCCAGGCTCTCGCCTGCTTTCGCGCACCGGTGTCGGCAAGAAAAGCAATTTCACTGGTGTGTAACCAGCCGAGTTTGCCGTAGTGAAAAAGATGTGTTTCTAAAACGGCCCCTTTTTGTCTCCGCAGCCATGCCACCCACGCGATGAGCCCTAAAAAGAGAGGCACTTGGACGAGAAAAAAATAGGTGTAAAACGAGGTGACAAAAAACAGGGCGCCGTTCCAAAAAGCATGAAGTGCAATCGCGGGGATGAGCCCAACAACGAAGGGGCCGAGCGCCAAACCTTTCACTCCCCTTTCGGCCGCTCGGCCAAGGGAATATCCGACGAAAGCGGTAAACATCAGATGCGCAAAAGGAGACATGAGTCCCCGGCCGACAAAGGTGCCAAGAATCTGTCCGTCACCCCCCACGAGAGCTTGGCCGAAGTAGAGAATGTTCTCCGTGAAGGCGAACCCTGCTGCTGCCCATGCCGCGTACACGACACCGTCAATAGGTCCGTCAATACGACGTCTCCCCCACCAGAAAAGAAGCAGAACAGCAAGCCCTTTACCCACCTCTTCAACGATCGGCGCTTGAATGGCCGCCCCCACAAACATGTCAAGTCGCTGGTCAGAAGCCACACGAACCCCGATGATGTCGTCGACAACTAAAGCCAACAACACGGCAACCGCCGCTCCGAAACCCATCGCAAACCAGGTCGCGCTGGGCGGTTCCGGCTCCCACGAATCTAGCCAGCGGATACCTGCAGCAACAATGCCGAGCGGAATAAGGGCCAACACCGCGGCGAAAACGAAAACCCCCGGACCCAAAACACCTTGAAGCAAGTCGAAAACGAGGAGGGCTGCCCACCCGACCACGACAAACCCGACAACTGCAACCACCCCGACGAGGACACCCCTCCCCCGGCGGGGGGATCGAGTTGGAGGGGGAATATCAGTCATCGAGGGGGTCGGTCACGTCCTGTTCGATCACGTCAGGCAACGTAATGAGCCCTGTTTGGGCGACCAGCCCACTTAGCCTATCGGGGTGGAGAACCCGGTCGAGAGTCTCTTCATCGAGCAACCCCTCCGCCAAGACAAGCTCTCGAATAGTGTGTGAGCCCAGGAGCGCGTCGTGGGCCAAATGTGCTGCCTTCTGATAGCCGATGTAGGGGGTCAAAGCCGTCACCACCCCCACACTGGAGGCCACCTGAAGGGCCAACCGTTCCGTGTTCGCTTCAATTCCGACAACACAGTTCTCTCGAAGCGTCCGGCAGCCGTTTGCCAACCAGGCGAGGCTTTGCAAAATTGATGACGCAATGACCGGCTCGAAAGCATTTAGCTGTAATTGTCCCGCCTCCGCAGCAACCGAAACAGTGTGATCAGCTCCCATAATGGCAAACGCCACCTGGTTCACCACTTCGGGGATGACGGGGTTAACTTTCCCCGGCATAATCGACGAACCCGCCTGGCGGGCAGGGAGAGAAATTTCTCCCAAGCCCGCTTGGGGCCCCGACGAGAGAAGTCGGAGGTCGTTGCAAATCTTGGACAATTTGACCGCGGTACGTTTCATCACACCGCTCAACGTCATGAAAACACCGGCGTCACTGGTGGCTTCGATGAGGTCGGGCGCTGTCCGGATATCGAGGCCGGTGATGTCGGCCAGGTGGGCTCGAACTGCTTCCGCATAACCGGGGTCAGCAGTGATTCCCGTTCCGATTGCCGTCGCCCCCAGGTTTACTTCACAGAGGAAGGGGATAACTTCGGTCATCCGGTCGTGGTCTTCTCGGAGGGTGGTAGCGAAACCGCCAAATTCTTGTCCGAGAGTCATGGGGACTGCGTCTTGCAGTTGCGTTCTTCCCACTTTGAGGATATCGCGAAACTCTGATGACTTATCTGAAAAGGCGTCCGCGAGCAAACGGTGTTCACTCAACACTCGTTTCACACCTAACACCATGGCGATTTTTATCGCTGTCGGGTACACATCGTTAGTGCTTTGTGATCGGTTGACATCGTCAATGGGGTGGAGAAACTCGTATTGGCCCTTTTGATGCCCCATGAGTTCCAACCCACGGTTGGCAATAATTTCATTAGCACACATATTTGTTGATGTTCCAGCACCGCCCTGGATAGCACCCACCACAAACTGGTCGTGGAGTGCTCCGTCAACAATTTCTTGACACACGCGGTCGATGATGTCCGCTTTTTCTGCACTGAGCGCCCCCAGGTCACGGTTTGCCCGGCAAGCAGCCTGTTTCACCCACGCCATCGCCCGGAGCAGGTTGGGATAGTTGGAGATTGCTCGCCTGGTAATCGGAAAGTTCGTCAACGCCCGGGCGGTGTGAACCCCCCAATAGGCGTCTGCAGGAACAGGGAGTTCACCAAGAGAGTCGCGCTCGACTCGAACGGGAATATCTTTCCCCGATTCGTCTTTATCTGCGCCGGGAACGTAAACAGGTTCGCCGTCATCGGAATACACCATCGAAGGGCCAGGGCCAGTGGTGTGGACCATTGGTTATCAATCCTTAGGTTTCAAACAAGACGGACGGCATCGCCCACGCCCAGTCTACGAGTGACGCCTCGAACAGCAGGTAATCAGAAAGGAGATTCTCCCCCCTTTACACTGGGACAAAAGAAGGGACACAACATGGCAACCACCCCCATTCAATTTTTTGGAGCATCGTGGTGCGGGGACTGTGTGAGGGCTCAAGCGCTGTTGGAACACTACGGCGTCGAGTTTGAGTATCACGATATTGAGAACAGCGAAGAGAACCGAAACCGCGCCATCGAAATCAGCGGCCTTCAAAAAATTCCCGTCCTTGTCTTCCCCGATGGCTCGGTTCTCAACGAACCATCCAACCCCATTTTGAACACCAAGCTCACCGAGCTGGACCTCATTTAGAGAGGCTGGCAACGAGGTCATGGTTCGCTTCTTGGAGGGAACCTGGCTTGTCAGCCTTGACGATGCGTGGGCCTACAGCCAGTGCCCGCAAGCTTTCGCCCACCGGGTAGACCACGCGCGTGGTTTGGCCGATTTGGCACCAGAACCTGAGCAGCCACTGAGGCAGCTGATGGGCAAAGTTCTCAGCGAGCACCGGGCCCGAATCATTCACGACGTATCTGGCCGAACCACCAGAGTGACCACTATTCCCCGGCCTGGGCGAGATGGCGTCGGCCCGGACCGACTCATCGAATCCTGCCACGAAAGTCACCAGCTCACCCACAGCGCACTTCGAGAGGGCTCCGACCTGATCGTCGGCCCCATTTTTACTGAGCGGGAACACACACCCTCCCAGGTTCCCATTGTGTGGGCGGGGCGTGTTGACATGGCGGTGCGAAGTCCTGTTTTTTCGCCGGCTATCGACCAATTGGAGCCCGGTTGGGAATTGTGGGAGGCGAAGCTCGGGGCTTCCCAAACGGGCAAAACCCTGATGCGCCTTGCCGCTTTCACTGAACACTTACAGCGGTGGGGTGTGGTGACGACCAACCGTGTCCGGATTGTCTTCGCGAACGGACCCGACTCACTACGAGGCATACAGACCGCCATCGACGAGTGGGTGGATGTCAAACAAAGGCTGGTGCGCGACCTCAACACACACCTCGCATCTGGCACACCCCTGTCATGGCCGAGCGACACTATTGCTGCGTGCGGTCGGAAGACGTGCGGGTGGTGTTCCCATATGCTGCGCCATCACGACGATATTTTTCATCTCCCCGGGATCACCAAAACACAGCGGGACGACCTTCGCTCTGCCGGTTTTTCGACGATGACCGGTTTTGCGGAGGCCTCTCGGAAGGAAGTTTCTGACAGGCTGCCACGCAGCGACAGCAATCACATTGACCGGCTTCACTTGCAAGCGACTTTGCTCACCCTGGCAGCCCACAGTGACTCCTCTCCGCCACCCTGGCAAGTGATAAACCAGCGCGCCCTCGATGCCTTACCCCAACCGTCACCCCATGACGTCTTTGTTGATTTGGAAGCAGACCCCACCTTCAGACAGTGGGGTGTGCAGGACCCCTACTTCCCGACGCTCGACGCTGCACACCCTCGCTGGTGGCTCGGAATCGACTACCTGATCGGCATTTCCACTTGGGAGACGACCGCAGAGGGACACGACTTTACTGGCCTGTGGGCGGAAAACTTTGCTGAAGAGGAAGCCACCTTCCGTCAGTTCCTCGACCTCATCGAACAGATGAGATCGTTGGACCCCGACGCTCACGTTTATCACTATGCCGCCTACGAACGGGTTGCTCTTCACCGCATGGCCAGGAGATACAAACACGGCGCCGGCCAGATATCTCGCTGGGAACAAGACGGAGTCTTTGTTGACCTTCATCGTGTGTTCACCGCCGCAATCGTTGCCGGGCTCAACAACTATTCACTAAAAAATGTCGAGAAATTGTTTATCCAGCCAGGCACCAGGGACGCCATTACTGGTGGAGCCCAGTCGGTAGTGTCCGCCCAAGAGATGTGGGAACACCAGCGAATGGGTCGACCAGACGAGGCAGCCAAATGCCGGGAAGACATTCTTCGCTATAACCGCCAAGACACTCTCTCTACCAGACAGTTAATGGTGTGGCTACAGGAGAGAAAAAAGACCCCGTGACAAACTACTGGCCGAGGTCAAATTCTTCAGCAGCACGCCGGTCATACTCTGACCTCACCCAGTGGTAGTCGTTCCAGGGCCCAGCACTGTCACCGCTTGGAAAAAAGCGGTCAAATACTTCTCGGCGGGCTTCACTCGAGACTGTGGGATCAGACGATATCCAACCCCATTCTTCTAACTCCAGAAGTCTCGCCCCCAGTTGCTCAAAACTTACGTCGCCGGGGTCTTGTGGGGAAAAATCTGGGGAAGAGTCAGTATTGTCAACAGTCACAGTGTTTCATTGTTCCGCAAAGTCGAGATGTTAGGCGCCATGGCCACACCCCAAAAAACACCGCAGAGACCGCTATGGCAACAGCTCGGCATTTGGGTCATCGCCATTGTTGTCTCTGCCGGCCTGGTCCTGTCCGGCAACCAAGTCCTCACAGAATCAGAATCATCTGCACCCCAGCCGCAAGAATCTCTGCACCCCTCGGAGATGGAAGAGCCCCCCAGTAACACCACTCCGGAGTCTTTGGTTTCGCCTCCCGAAGAAGAACCCGAGGAACCTGTCGGTGACGGTGCTGACGAGGGGGTCAGGGCCGCCGACCCAGACGTCCGGGTTATCACAGCGACCCACCAACTCTCCACCCTCGCCATCAAGCCCCGTGCCCCTCGTGAAGGGTACAGCCGCGACCAATTTGGGCCCACCTGGCTGGACGTTAATCAAAACGGTTGCGACACGAGAAATAACATTCTGGCCAGGGACCTCGATGACGCGGTCGTTGACTTCCGCTGTCGAGTTCTCACGGGTGTTTTGATAGAGCCCTTCACCGGCGACACCATCTTTTTCGAACGTGGTGAACAGACCTCGGCGCTCGTACAGATTGATCACGTCGTCGCGTTGAGTAACGCGTGGCAGACGGGCGCCCAGGAGTTGAGCGAACAGCGCCGCATCGAATTTGCCAACGATCCACTGAACCTCATTGCGGTTTCTGGTCGCTTGAACCAACAAAAAGGAGACAGTGACGCTGCCAGCTGGTTACCGCCCAACCGCGAGTATTGGTGTGAGTATGTGGCCAGGCAGGTGGGGGTGAAAGCGCACTATTCGCTGTGGGTCACACAAGCCGAACACGACCAGATGGCGCGAGTTCTCCGCTCCTGCCCAACATATCCAGCGCTGACTCCATCAGACCACGGCCGGTTCCGGCCAGGACAGATTCCGTTTCCCTAAATCGACGACCAGATCGCATCAACGACACGATCATCAGGCCCCATAGTGAACGTCGCTTCAACAAATTGACCAGTGAGCACTTGCGGAAGCCAGAGTTTCGCGTCATCCCACATGTGCTCCCAAGGAATCTCGTCCCAGCGAAACCAATGGGGGTCAAGTTCATCACTCTTCGTCGCCATTCCTGAAAATGTTGTTGCTGTAAAGACGGAAGATCGCTGCGAATTCTCGGGTCGGTCAGGGAACGGGTAGGTGAGGGTGGCCATGTGATGCAGGTTCGTGGGCGATACCGACACCCCGACCTCTTCCCACACTTCCCTACTAGCAGCGTCGGCAAGGTTCTCGCCGGGAAGGACTTTACCCCCGGGGCCAACGAGACGACCTGTTCCCAAGCCCCTAGCCTTAACCCCGAGGAGAACCTCTGCCGATTCTCCTGATTGCCGAGTCAGATAGACAACGACAACGTCGAACATGGCCCCAGACTACTCGACCTAATGTCCTAATGTCGCGAAAAGGGCTCTCGCTCGGCATGCAAGACTGTTACGGTATTGAGACATTCGTGGAGCGGGAAACATGTTCGGAGAGCGGCCGACGCTGTATCGCAAAACACTGGGTGTGCTGGCAATTGCTGTGGCGATTGCGGCGGCCACCGCAGTGTGGGTGCAGATTGCCGATTTGCTCGCCCAAGACGCTTTCGTATGGTTTGAATACTTTTCCTACTTCACCATCGTGACGACGCTATTGAACATCGTTGCGCTGCTCTTTGGCGGTTTTGCCGCCTTGAGCAGCGAACGGGACACTATCTTTCGCACCGTGGTGCGCCACAGCTTGGTGACCTATTCACTGATTTCGGCCGGTGTCTACCACCTGCTTTTGCGCGATGTGGTCGCGACATCCAACCCATACGTTTCAGCCGATAGCTGGCAGATGCAATTTTTTCACACATACGTGCCCGCGTATCTTTTGATCGACTGGCTCATTAACCCCTATCGCAGGCGGACACCGTGGGCCTCGATGATTGTGGTGTTCCTCCTCCCCGGCATGTGGTTGGGCTTTACCCTGTACCGGGGGCATTTAACGGGTTGGTACCCCTACGAATTTGTGAACCCCCTGGCTGAAGCAGGCTGGGCTGGGGTGACACAGCACGTTGTCGCGCTCGTCGTGATCATGGCCGCGATTCAACTTCTCCTGCTCGGATCAAACCGGGTATTTTTCCGCAAGAGGGCGCGCCAGCCTGCGGAGGCCCGTCGGTAGTGTGCTCGGATGTCAGTGGTTCCCGGAAAGCTTAAAAGCTCACCATCCTTGGCCGGAAGGAAAGACTATGGCATCACTGCACCCCACCACACCCCCCGAGCATGAAGCGCCATCGACAGCGCCCACTGGGACAGTTGACATCGTATGGGGAGCTCCAAGCACTGAAATGCTTGAGGCGGAAGCTCGCGGAGAAATTATTCTCGTGGAAGACCTTCAACGAAACAACGCCCCACATGGCGGGTCCCGCCGACACGGCTCGAACGTTTAGCCGCGCTCTCCGCGCTCCGTCAATGCGCCAATGAGAAGGTTTCGCAGTGCGACCTCTTGCATTGTTCCCTCTTCAGCATCCTCAACATCCACCCCATCGAGTGCCCGCAGGGCAAGCCCCGACTTGTGGTCAATCAGCTCAGCAATACGGGTGTCTACCGTCTGGGCCGCCAAAATCCGCCACGCTGTCACCGGCACTTCTTGACCAATTCGGTGAACCCTGTCGATGGCCTGTGTTTGCTCGGCCGACGTCCAACTGAGCTCCGCCAACACCACGTTTGATGCCACCTGCAGGTTCACACCGACACCGGCCGCCTGGAGCGAACACACAATAACCTTCACGTCGGGGTTGTTTGTGAACTGGTCAATAGCGTCTTGCCTGACCTGGGCGGTTTGGTCCCCACGAATTTGTGTGGGCTGGAATCCTTGCTGGACAAAATGGCTATACGCCGCATCCATGACATCGATGTGCTTCGCAAAAAAGACCACCTTGCCGACGTTTCTTGCCAACTGGGACGTGTAATCGGCCGCCATGAGTGCTTTTGCCTGACCGATGCGCCTCACCAAAGTGAACACGTTGTCACCTGTTTGTTCCTGCTTTGATTCCTCAACTTCAGAGTGGGCGACCAGTTTCACCAAGTCATAGTCAATGTGACCAGGCTCTGTTCCCCGAGCAGTGAGAACCCGGTAGTAGCGGTCGATCAGTCGGGAAACCAGTGCGGCTTCAGCGTCACGAACACTCCGGCCCGACTCGTCGTCGAGTTCAACGGGAATGTCGGCAATTCGACGGGCCGGAATATCGCTTGCCACGTCTTCCTTCCGGCGGCGAACGATTCCCATTGACACCACAGCGCGCCGAGCTTCGGCGAAGAAGCCGGGGTCAACCGGAGTCAAACCTGTCGCCTCAAGTGCGACCATGAGGTCGCCCAGTGGTTTCTTTTCATCAATCCACCCGAGGAACTCCCAAATCATGCGGAAGTCTTCGATTTGGTTAATCAGAGGGGTCCCTGTGAGGGCAATGAGCAACGGGTGCCCGAGACGAGCACGAATGGTCTTCGCGACTGCTTGGACATACTTTGATCGCTGCGATTCGCGGTTTTTGATGAAGTGAGCCTCATCGACAACCATTCCTCGGAAATCAAACTTTGACAACCAGCCGACGTGACGGTCAAGGATGTCGTAGTTGACGACAAAGACGTCACTGAAAGCGTCAAGTTCACCGCCATCACCGTGAACAACGGTAACGCGCCGCGAAGGTATCCACTTGTGAACTTCCCTCGCCCAGTTCATTTTGACAACATTCGGAACAACAACAAGCAGCGGGAATGCTTCGGCCACCTCAGCAGCCATCAACGCTTGAGCTGTCTTGCCAAGGCCTGGCTCATCTGCGAGAAGAAAAGTTCTATGTCCCTTTCGGACACTCTCAATAAAACGTGACTGGTGAACCATCAGGTCCACCCCACCCGGGGTGTGAAGCGGGCCCGCCTCTGGCAGGTCCATTGTCGCGGCCCCACCCCCGGCGCCCTGCTCGAATGCACGAAACAGAGGGTCAATAAGTTCCCAGTTCGTCAATGCGCCAGCAACTTTAGCCGACGGATTCCGATAGGCGGCAAAGTCGGGAGCCATAAAAGGGTTTGCAAGCTGGGCCTGTTTGACAGACTGGGGAACAACCTGCTTGGCAAGTTCCGGAGACAGCTCGGGCTTTGCTTCAACAATGATGAGTTCTTCTGGATCCAACTGAGCCCCGCTAGCGACAAGAAAGTCGCGACGAAGACGCTTAGCAGCATCCGAGACTTTCGCCTCCGGAGCGAGAAGAGCAATCAGGGATGTGTCGCGGGCGGCGGTTTTCGCCATAATGGCCGCGAGACCATCCAGCCGTTTGAGAACCTCTTGTCGTTCGGTGAGGCTCACATCAGGGTCTTCTTTCACACGGTTACGTTCTTCACGAACAAGGAGGGCCGCGACCTGGAACTTGGTGCGATTAGCGGGACTTACCCGGCCGCGAGCAGCCTGGTTCTCTACCTCACGAACCGCTCGGGCAAGGATCGGGATAATGCCTTCTTCATCAAGGGGTCGCTTTTTCCCGCGGGCACGATTACCCGATCGCGCAGACGTCTTCTGGGCACCTGACTGGGCCATCAATCTCCTTAGTGGATACGCGACACCCACGCAGACAAACCATCACAGCTGGGTGTCGATACTTCCTCTTGTCAGACCCGACGAATCACCTCGGTGACAAGCTCCCCCCAGTCTAACCCGTCAGTGCAGGGTTTGACGAATTATCCTCGGCCACATCAACCGCCCGCTTTGACATTGACGATGCCATCGCCTGAAAAATAATTCCGTGAAAAGGCATAACAGCAAGCCAATACAGACGCCCACCGAGGCCGTGAGGGAAGAAAATCGCCCTCTGGGTCAGCCTGCTGCCACCCTGCTCGCGAGATTCCACAGTGAACTCCAACCAGGCGAGGCCCGGTAACTTCATTTCGGCGCGTAAACGCAAGAATTTACCCGGGTCAATCTGTTCGACACGCCAAAAATCGAGTGCGTCACCGGTGACCAACTTTTCCTGATCCCGTCGGCCCCGCCGAAGCCCCACTCCGCCGACCAGTTTGTCAACCCAGCCCCTGGCCGCCCAAGCGACTGGCCACGAATACCACCCGTTATCGCCACCAATACTTTCCACCACTCGCCATAGTGCGTCGGGTGGAGCAACACACCGCACTTGACGCAGATCGGTGTACACCGTGTGGCCAGACCAGTCAGGATCAGTCGGCAGGGGGTCTGCGGGAGCTCCGTGAACCGAGGCGTTGCGCCACGATGTTTCAATTTCGCCTTCTCGCATTCTCGCAAGTGCCAACCGGACAGCTTTTCGATATCCGGTCAACCCACCCGCAGGGGGAGAAATAACGTCGTCGATGTCATGGTTTTTCATCACCGCGTCGTGCAAAAGCGACTCAATAATCGGCACGGCCAGCGAACGGGGAATGGGAGTAACCAGGTTGACCCACTGCGACGCCAGCCACGGAGTCAACACGGGCATAGCGGCGATGGGGCGCTGCTTCAAACCCGCCTCAACGGCATAACCATTCATCAGCTGTCCGTAACGGAACACGTCAGGACCACCAATGTCGAAAGCACGATTGACACCAGCATCCAACTCTGCGGCGCTAATGAGGTAGTGCAGCACGTCTCTGATCGCGATGGGTTGGATGAAGTTTCGCACCCATTTGGGTGCTGGCATATACGGCAACACTTCGGTGAGGTGTCGAATCATCTCAAAACTTGCAGACCCAGACCCAATAATCACCCCCGCCTGGAGCGCAATGGTCGGAACGCCAGAGGACAAAAGAATTTCGCCCACCTGCTTGCGGGAATTCAGGTGCCTGGAGAGTTCACCTTCCGGGTGAAGACCCCCCAGATAAATAATCCTTTTCACTCCAGCTTTTTTCGCGCTGTCGGCAACAGTCGTCGCAATTTTTTGCTCGAGAGTGTGAAAGTCCTTGGACGCTGACATCGAGTGGACGAGGTAGTAGAGGACGTCTATCGACTCAGTCGCTTTGTCGACAACTTTCCTATCGGACAGGTCGCCTTCAACCACGGTGACATGGTCTCGCCATGGAACATCGGACAGTCGTGCGATGTTGCGAACAACAACGGTCACTTCATGGTTTTTTTCCAACAGTTTCGGCACCAAACGACCACCGACGTAGCCGGTCGCTCCAGTAACAAGAATCCTCACACCCATAGGCTACGCCGTGCACCCGGATGTTTCCTCCAGACAGACCACACACCAGTCGCCTATTCTCGGGTCGTGGACATCATCGCTCTCAATCAGTGGTTTGCCGAAAACCAACGCCACCTGCCGTGGCGAGCACCTGGAACGACAGCGTGGGGTGTCCTGGTCAGCGAAATCATGCTTCAGCAAACACCGGTCGCTCGAGTTGAACCAGTGTGGCAGGAGTGGCTGAACCGCTGGCCAACCCCCGCAGACCTCGCAGCATCAAGCGTCGCTGAGGCTGTTCGCCACTGGGGCACACTCGGCTACCCTCGACGCGCTCGCAACCTTCACCGGCAAGCCGTGATCATCACCAGCGAACACGGCGGGATAGTTCCCCGTGATGTCGACACTCTGATGGGGCTTCCCGGCATCGGCCCGTACACGGCTCGCGCGGTGGCCGCTTTCGCCTTCGGTGACCGCCACCCCGTTGCTGACACCAATGTGACAAGGGTTATCGCCCGGGTCACCGAAGGTGTCGCGTTTGCGGGACACTGGTCCGCCAAAGATAACCTCACCCGGGTGGACAGCGTTCTCCAATCCGAGACCGATGACCAATACCCGGTTGTGAATCTTGCCATCATGGAACTGGGTGCACTGGTGTGCCGGGCGAGAAGCCCGCTGTGTTCCGAATGCCCCCTGGCCGACCAGTGCTCGTGGCGCCAGGCGGGCTTCCCTGTCGACGAGTCAGTTGTCCCAAAAAAACAGGCTCGCTTTGAAGGCAGTGACCGTCAAGCTCGCGGAAGGCTCCTGGCGCTACTGCGAGAAAATCACGACGCGATTGGCCAGTCTGAACTGCTTTCCACCCACCAACCGCAGTCTCAAGCGAGACGGGCGCTCGAATCGCTGGTGAGCGACGGTCTCGTTGCTGAGGTGGCCGAAGGTGAAGAGCCCCACTATGCCTTGAACCCCCAGCCCGACTAGACCTTATCGCGCCGAATAATCTCCCGCATCGCTTCAATTGCCACTGGCAGCATGTGTTCCACCTTGGACGCTTCCCACTCTTCTGCAGTCATTGGCGACTGGTCAGGGTGGCCCATAATCATCATGATTCCGCTGGCACGAACACCCAACACCTGGGCGACAATGTATAGCGCTGCAGCTTCCATTTCCGAACAGATCGCGCCACCGGCCATCCAGGCATTCCATCGCTCGTCGAGGCGCTTTGCCACCGGCATGCGTGAAGGGTCATGCTGACCATAAAACGAATCCTTGGACTGGCTCACACCGAGGTGTGCAGTGAGGGTACTTGCCGTCGCCGCCTTCCACACCGCATGAGTCAACTCAAAGTCGGCAACCGCGGGGAATTCGATGGGTAAATAGTGACTGGATGTGCCTTCGTCCCGAATGGCGGCCGATATGACACCAATATCTCCGGGGCGGATGGTGTCCTGCATGGCGCCGGAAGTCCCCACTCGAATAAACGTGTCCGCTCCAACCGCAACGAGTTCTTCCATGGCAATGGCAGCCGATGGACAGCCAATTCCGGTGGAGGTCACTGACACTTTTTCTCCGTCAAGAAACCCCGTCCATGTTTCGTATTCTCGGTGTCTAGCGACGAGAGTGGCGTCGTCAAAATAGCTGGCAATCATTTCGCAACGGCCCGGGTCACCCGGGAGGAAAACGTAACGGCCCACATCGCCTTCTGAGACCTGAATGTGATACTGACGGGGGTCTTCGCGATCCATAGACATTGCTTTTCTCCCTTAGTCGTCTGATGCTGATGTTTCGGCGTCTGACTGGTAGGGGTTGTCCTCACCCGCATACGACGCCGAGGCCGCCGCTTGACGCGTGTTCTCATCACGCTCGCGCGCCTCTCGAAGGAGCCGCTCAATATCTTCCGAGGTTTCGGGAAGGGCATCGGGAACAAACTCAAGACTCGGGGTGAGGCGAATCTTTAGATGCTTGCCCACCTCCGTGCGAAACATTCCGGTCGCAGCAGTGAAGGCTTTGTGAGTATCGGCGCGCTCTTCATCAGTTCCGAGGACCGTGTAAAAGACGGTCGCGTGCTGAAGGTCGCCGGTCACTTTCACGTCGGTAATCGTTGCGTATCCCATCCGGGGATCTCTGACCCCCTTCTGCAACCGCTCGGCAATAATGCGCTGAATATGATCGGCGACTTTCCGAGCTCTCGGCGAATCAGCCACGCACCTTTTCCTTCATTTCGATGGTCTCGATTTCATCCCCGACCTCGATGTCTTTAATCTTGCCAAGGCCTATACCGCATTCGAAGTCTGTTTTCACCTCGGTGACGTCATCTTTGAATCGTCGAAGGGACTCGATAGCCAGACCATCGGCAATAACTACACCGTCTCGAATGATGCGAGCCTTCGCGTTTCTGGTGATGGTCCCAGACCTCACAAGACTTCCCGCGATAACACCAGCTTTGGAAGACCGGAAAATTTCCCGGACTTCGGCAACACCCGACTGCACTTCCTCGAACTCGGGTTTGAGAAGACCCTTCAAGGAGTTTTCAATCTCTTCGAGGGCGTTGTAAATCACAGAGTAGAAGCGAACGTCGACGCCTTCACGCTGGGCACGCTCACGCGCTTTCGTGTCGGGACGAACGTTGAAGCCGACAATGATCGCGTTATCGATGGTGGCGAGATTCACATCGCTTTCCGTAATCGCACCAACACCGCGGTGAATAATGCGCAACTGAACGCTGTCGTCAACGTCAATCTTGAGAACGGCTTCTTCGAGCGCCTCAACAGCACCCGACACGTCACCCTTAATAATGAGGTTGAGGGACTCAATTTTCCCGTCCTCAAGAGCCTTGGTGAAGTCTTCGAGGCTGATGCGCTTCCTTGCCTTAGCCAGCAGGGCGTTCCGCTCTGCCGCCTCACGTTTTTCAGCGATCTGCCGGGCAGTTCGGTCATCGTCAGTGACAATGAAGCTGTCCCCGGCTCGGGGCACAGTGGACAATCCTTGAACTTGGACCGGCCTGGAAGGGAAAGCTTCGTCAACCGTGTCGCCATTCTCATCGACCATGGCTCGAACTCGGCCAAACGCCGTTCCCGCGACGATTGCGTCGCCGACACGGAGTGTCCCCGACTGAATCAGCACTGTTGCGACAGCGCCGCGACCCTTGTCGAGCTTCGCCTCAATGGCCACACCCCTCGATGTCCGGTTGGGGTTTGCGCGCAGGTCGAGACCCGCATCCGCGGTGAGCAACACCGCATCGAGGAGCTCGTTGATGCCCTCTTTCTTCAGCGCTGAGACCCGAACAAACATGGTGTCCCCGCCGTATTCTTCAGCAACCAGGCCAAATTCAGTCAACTGCTGAAGCACCTTGTCGGGGTTAGCGCCGGCGGCGTCAATCTTGTTGACCGCCACCACAATGGGAACGTTCGCTGCTTGGGCGTGGTTCAGCGCCTCAATGGTTTGCGGCATGATTCCGTCATCTGCCGCAACCACCAAAATGGCAATGTCGGTGACATTTGCACCCCGAGCACGCATCGCCGTGAAAGCTTCGTGACCGGGAGTGTCAATGAAGGTGATTGCCCGATCATTTCCGTCATGCTCAGTCCAAATTTGGTACGCACCAATGTGCTGCGTAATCCCACCCGCTTCGCCCTCAACAACATTCGCCTGACGGACAGCGTCCAGCAACTTTGTCTTACCGTGGTCAACGTGACCCATGACGGTCACCACCGGCGGGCGAATTTCCAAATCAGCTTCTTCTTCATTCGCCTCAAGATCAATGTCGAAGCTTTCGAGAAGAGCTTTGTCCTCATCTTCGGGGGAGACAATTTCGACCTTGTAGCCCAGTTCTTGGCCGAGAATCTCAAATGTTGCCGCGTCGAGTGATTCGGTAGCGGTGGCCATTTCGCCAAGCTGGAACAGGACAGTCACCAGGTTTCCCGGGGGAACACTGTGGCCGGTAATGGCCTCAAGCTTGTCGGCAAAATCGCTGATTGAAGACCCTTGGCGCAAACGAACAACCGTGTCGCCCTTACCTCGAGGAACTGCCACACCGCCCAAAGACGGTGCTTCTCTCATCTCAAATTCCTCGCGCTTTGTCCGCTTGGACTTGCGAGACTTGCTCTTCTGGCCACCCCGGCCAAAGGCTCCAGCGGTTCCGCCACCGGCGCCACGGCCGCGACCACCACCAGGTCGGCCGCCGCCTCCTGGTCGGCCACCACCGGGGCCAGCAAAACCACCGGGACCACCGGGGCCTCCCGGGCCCCCACGGCCGGGGCCGCCTGGACGTTGTTGGAACGGGGCGCGTGCGCCACCGCTCTCGCTTCTCCCTGGAGCGCCGGGGCGGGCTCCTGGACGAGCACCTGCACGGTCTCCGCCCTCAGCACCCGGACGGGCCATGCCCTGGCGGGAAGCAAAAGGATTATTGCCGGGCCGTGGAATTCCAGGTCTCGCCATTCCTTGGCTGGAACTAAAGGGATTATTACCCGGTCGCGGGCCAGCTGGTTTGGGGATAGCTCCAGGGCTTGATGCGGCAGGCTTTTCGCTTTCGGGCGCAGGTGCGGGAGCAACTGGTTCATCTGCGGGGGCAGAAATGTCGGCCACGGCTGGCTCTTCGGCCGGAGCCACAGGAGCCTTCGGTGAGGGCTTGGCAGCAGGTTTTTCGGACTTTTGAACAGGGACAATTCCCTCTTCAGCGAAAGCCGCCTTCAGTTTCCTCACAACCGGCGGCTCCACGGTGGAGGACGGACCCTTGACGAACTCGCCGATTTCTTTCAGCTTCTCGAGGGTGCGCTTACTGTCGACACCGAGCTCAGCCGCAATTTCGTGTACGCGTGGTTTTCCCGCCACAACTCTCCTGTCTGAGTGCACCCCAGACAGGGCGCACTACTACTTCCGTTCAGGACTCATTTCGAGCCACTCATGAAAGGTCCATTAGCCGTTCAGCCATTTCTGTGTGCGAAGCGGTTGCTTCCCAATTCTCTAACTCCGTGACGTCTAGTCGGTTAGCTTTTTTCAAAGCACCCGGCCAGACGTTTTTTCGAAGACTGTTCCCGACGCACTTTCTGACCGGATGAACATACGCTCCCCTGCCAGGAAGAACACCTTCCCAGTCGACAACGCACTTCGCCTCCACCGCCACGACTCGAAGGAGAGCATCCTTACTGTCGTTGCGACGGCAGCCAAGACAGCGCCGCGTGGTCCCCATACTACTCCTAATGGCACCAAGGCGCCGACCGGGCCTAATCGGCCTCCATCACCGAGTCAGGCTGGATATCAATTTTGGCGCCGGTCAGCTTGGCAGCAAGACGAGCATTTTGGCCCTCTTTACCAATCGCCAAAGACAGCTGATAGTCGGGAACAAGCGCCCGAACCTGCTTATTTTCAGCGTTCAACAGGAATGCACTAGACACTTTTGCCGGGGACAAAGCATTCTGCACAAACGTCGCCAGATCCTCGGAGAAGTCGACGATGTCGATTTTCTCTTCGCCCAGCTCAGACTGGACAGCACGTACCCGCTGGCCGAGTTCGCCGATGCAGGCGCCCTTCGCGTTAATTCCGGCCTCTGTCGCACGAACAGCAATTTTCGTCCGGTGTCCGGCTTCACGGGCTATTGACGTTATTTCGACGGTTCCCTGCTGGATTTCTGGCACTTCCAACTGAAAAAGCCTGCGAACAAGGCCGGGGTGTGTCCGGCTGACGGTGATTGCCGGGCCTTTCATCCCCTTCTCCACCTTGGTCACATACACTCGAAGCCGTTTACCGTGTTGATAATCTTCGCCGGGGACCTGCTCTTCCGGGGGCAAAAGTGCTTCCACTTCACCCAAATCGATGTGAATCATTCGAGGGTTGGGGCCCTGTTGAATAATTCCGGAAACGATGTCCCCATCTTTTCCGCGATACTCGCCCAGAATGCGGTCGTCGCCGATATCTCGAAGTCGCTGGTTGATGACCTGTTTGGCTGCATGGGCCGCAATTCGGCCGAAACCTTCAGGACTGTCGACCTCTTCGCCAACAGCTTCACCGTCGTCGTTTACGACGGGGACAAAAACGGTGACGTGACCCGTTTTCTTATCCAACTCAACGCGCGCTCGAGGCAAATCAGGGTCAACACGCTGACCTCGATGATCGGCCACGCCAGTGTGTTTTTCGTATGCAATCAGGATGGCCTGCTCAATAATTTCAACCAGTTCGTCGAACGGAATATCCCGTTCGGATTCCATCAGTTTCAGCACGCTGAGATCGATGTCCATTGCCATCCACCTCCTTATTCGATTGTCACCGGGTGCGACCCGATACCTTGAATGTTTCAGCCTAGTCGGCAGATAACTCCGCCCGCCAGTTGGACGTCCAGTTAGGACCGGGGAAAGAGTGTCGCTACAACCTGGCTAACGGGAACCTCGCTCCGATCACCCGTCTTCCGATCCCACAGTTCGACGAGACCGTTGACCGCTCCGCGGCCAACAATGACAATCTTTGGAACCCCAATAATTTCCGCGTCCGCAAATTTTACGCCGGGCGACACCTTCGGGCGATCGTCAAACAACACTGCGTGCCCGGCCCCGTCGAGCTCGCCGACCAGCGTGTTAGCCACACTCCACACCTCATCGTCTTTTCCAGCGGCAATCACGTGAACGTCATAGGGCGCGACGTCCTCCGGCCACACTAAGCCTTTATCGTCGTGATGAGATTCGGCCAAGACTGCCATGATTCGCGTTACACCGATGCCGTATGACCCCATAGTGACGGTCACCAACTTGCCGTTGTCATCCAACACTTGCAGCCCCAACGCTTCGGCATATTTGCGGCCCAATTGGAAAACGTGGCCAATTTCCATCCCCCGCTTGGTGGTCACAGGTCCCGAACCGTCGGGGGCGGGGTCACCGTCTCGGACGTTGGCGATATCCACCACACCGTCAGCCTCGAAGTCGCGACCACACACAAGGTGGAAAACGTGTTTCTGGTCAATATTCGCGCCGGTCACCCATTCGGTTCCTGTGACCACCCGTGGGTCGAGATAAAACGGAATTCCTGTCTGGCTGTGCTCCCCCAAGACGGGACCTGATTCTGACCACGGGCCAATATACCCCTTCACCAGTCCCCCGTGCTTCGCGAAATCCTCTTCGGTCGCCGCTTCGACAGCTCTCGGAGCAAAGGCCGCCTCGGCACGCTTCATGTCGACGTCTCGATCGCCGGGAAGACCGACAATGACGAGCTCTCTGGTCCCATCCGGGTCCACGAGGGCGAGAACAACATTCTTCAACGTGTCGGCAGCTTCCCACGCCCGATCATCTCGCGGGTAGTCACGGTTCGCGAGATCCACGAGAGTCGCGATGGTCGGTGTGTCCGGCGAGTCGTGGATGATAGCAACGGGAAGCCCCGTCACATCTTTTGCCTCACCTACGGGCGATTGATATGCCTCCACATTCGCCGCATAACCACCAGCACTTTGCACAAAAGTGTCTTCTCCGACGTCGATGGGGTGGAGGAATTCTTCGCTCTTTGAGCCCCCCATTGCTCCCGCGTCTGCACGGACAATGACATATTCCAAGCCGAGCCGTCGGAAAATACGCTCGTAAGCGTCGCGTTGAGATTGATAGCTTTGCTCGAGCCCGTCGTCGTTCCAGTCAAATGAGTAGGCGTCTTTCATAGAAAATTCTCGCCCACGTAGAAGGCCAGCTCGCGGCCGTGCCTCATCCCGATATTTGTCCTGGATTTGGTAAATAACTAAGGGCAAATCTTTGTAACTGGAATACAAATCTTTGACAGTGAGGGTGAAAACTTCTTCATGAGTGGGGGCGAGCAAATAGTCTGCTCCTCGACGGTCTTGAAGGCGGAAAATTCCATCGCCATATTCTTCCCAACGGCCTGTTGCCTCATACGGTTCCCGTGGGAGCAGCGCGGGGAAATGGACCTGCTGGGCGCCTGCTCGCTCCATCTCTTCATGAATGATGTTTTCAATCTTCCGACGAACTCGAAGACCTAACGGCAACCAGGCGAAAATTCCCGGTGCTTGGCGTCGGATGTAGCCGGCACGAACAAGCCACTTGTGGCTTGCCACTTCAGCGTCGGCAGGGTCCTCTCGAAGCGTCCGGACGAAGAGGTGACTGAGGCGGCTGATCACTGCCCCAGACTACCGCGGAAGACTACGAAGTGATGACCTCGGGCGACCCCACCGGAGCATCAGGCATTTCAGCTGCTAAACGGTTCGCCTCTTCAATGAGGGTGCTGACAATTTCTGACTCGGGGACAGTCTTGATGACTTCGCCCTTCACAAAAATTTGACCCTTCCCGTTACCGCTGGCAACACCAAGGTCAGCTTCTCTGGCTTCCCCCGGACCGTTGACAACACAGCCCATGACGGCGACACGCAACGGAACAGTCATCCCTTCCAACCCGGCCGTGACCTCATCGGCGAGCTTATAAACATCGACCTGCGCTCGGCCACAGCTTGGACAGGACACAATCTCAAGCTTTCGCTCGCGCAGGTTCAACGATTCAAGAATTTTCAGGCCGACTTTTACTTCTTCCGCCGGCGGCGCCGACAAGGACACTCGAATGGTGTCGCCGATCCCCTCAGATAGGAGGATGCCGAAGGCAACAGAAGACTTTATTGTCCCCTGAAAGGCAGGGCCCGCCTCGGTAACACCGAGATGAAGAGGCCAGTCTCCCCGCTCAGCGAGCATTCGGTATGCCTTGACCATGACAATCGGGTCGTTATGTTTGACGGAAATTTTGAAGTCATGGAAGTCGTGTTCTTCAAACAGGCTCGCCTCCCACACGGCACTCTCGACGAGAGCTTCCGCGGTCGGTTTCCCATATTTCTCCAGAAGTCTGGGGTCAAGAGAGCCCGCATTCACACCAATGCGAAGGCTCACATCGGCATCTTTGGCCGCCTTCGCGATTTCTCCGACCTTGTCGTCAAACTTTTTAATATTGCCCGGGTTCACGCGAACAGCAGCGCACCCCGCATCAATGGCCGCGAAGACATATTTGGGTTGGAAGTGAATGTCGGCAATAACCGGGATTTGGCTTTTTTTGGCGATGATGGGGAGAACGGCGGCGTCATCCTGGGTGGGAACGGCAACGCGAACAATGTCGCAACCTGTCGCAGTGAGCTCAGCGATCTGTTGGAGGGTTTCGTTGATAGCAGTGGTCGGGGTGGTGGTCATCGATTGGACGCTGACCTGGGCGTCGCCCCCAACTAAAACCTTTCCCACTTTGATCTGTCGGGTCTTTCGCCGCGGTGCCAACGTCTCTGGCTTATTCGGCATTCCCAGGTTTACTGCGGGCACGTGTGACTTCCTTTCCACCCTCCATGAACTCTCCCCAGAATAGTGGGCAATCGTGTGTTCAGGCTGACCACGTCGCTTTACTGGAAGAGGCTAATCGGGTTGACAATGTCCGCATACATCAACAACACACTCATGCTCAGAAGCAAGACCACCACCACAAGTGTGAGTGGCATGAGACGACTGGGATTGATGGGGGGCGGCTCGGGTTTCCCACGAACCCCCGCCCACTTCTTTCGTGCCCCGTCGAACAGTGCGACCGCAACGTGGCCGCCGTCGAGCGGGAGAAGGGGAACAAGGTTGAAGACAAAAAGCGCAATGTTCAACGACGCCAAAAGGGCAATAAACCCGGCAACACGATCGGTCGGGTCGATTTGGTCGATCGACGCAATCTCTCCGGCAATTCGACCCACACCCACCACGCTCACTGGTCCGTTTGGGTCCCGCTCATCCTGACCAAAGGCGGCGTTTGCCACTTGGACCATCCGCTCAGGAAGTGTCGCGAGGATCGTGGCGACACCGACGGTGTTGTCCCACACAGCCGGCAACACACGGGAGGCAGGTTGTCGAACAGTCTCAAGCGTTGACCCAATTCCAACAAAACCGACCTCGACAACAATCGGCGCACCACTGTCATCTCGGACGATTTGGCCTCTCGCATCAACCTCAAATCGTTCTGTCAAAAATGGGGCAATGCGAAGAGAAACATCTTGACCGTCTCGCTCCACCACCATGGTGAGAGTTCGCCCGGGCGACTGGCGAATTATTTCTGTCACCTCAATCCACGAATCAACCGATTGGTTATCGAGGGCAATAATTCGATCACCCGGCTCAATTCCTGCTTCAGCGCCAGGCGCCACCGGGTCGTCGGGGAGACACTGGGTTCGAGCCTCCGTTGCCCCCACCACACACTGTGACACGCTCCCCACGGTGAGCCCCGGTTGAACAAGCCCAAAGCCCATCAACAAGACGGCGTAGAGGGCAATCGCAATAATGAGGTTCATCACCGGCCCGCCGAGCATCACGGCGATGCGTTTGGGAACGCTGAGGGTGTAGAAACTGCGAGACACATCAACGGTTTCCGTTGTCTCTTCTTCTGTTTCGAGTGCAGCGAAATCAGTTCCCCCGCGGCGCTTTTTCGACTTCTTTTCTTGGGGAGCGAACATTCCCTGCATAGCGACATAGCCGCCCAGCGGGATGGCTTTGATGCCAAATTCGGTTTCCCCTCGTTTCACTGACCAGAGGGTTGGGCCAAACCCGACCATAAATTTGTGAATGTTGACGCCGAATTTTTTGGCCGGGAAATAGTGACCCCACTCGTGGAGGGCAATCGACACACCCAAACCCACGATGAGGACGGCAACGCCGATGATGAACCACAGTGTCTGTTCCATGGCTGCACCCTAAACCCGAGGTCTGACATTGGTCATCTGCAGCACTCTAACGCCCCGCCCTGATGATGTGATCGGCTTCTAACCTGGCCCACTGTTCCGCAGCCAACACCCCAGTTACCGTCATCTCCCGAGGTTCGTGGCGCTCGACAACGTCACCGACAATGTCGACGATGTCGACAAACGCCACCTCTCCTCGGTGAAAAGCGTGCACGGCCTGCTCGTTGGCGGCGTTGAACACTGCGGGGAACGTGGCACCCCGCTGTCCCGCCGCCTTAGCCATCGACACCGCGGGAAACGCGGAATCATCAAGCGGCTCGAAGGTCCACTGATGAGACGTGGTCCAATCAAGCGCAGTGGTAGCCCCGGGAGTTCGATGGGGCCAGTCGAGGCCTAACGCAATGGGCAGACGCATATCAGGTGGTGAACATTGGGCAATTGTGGAACCGTCAACAAACTCCACCATGGAGTGAACGATTGACTGCGGGTGAACAGTCACCTCAATGCGATGAAAAGGAATGTCGAACAACAGGTGGGCTTCGATAACTTCCAAACCTTTGTTCACCAGCGTTGCCGAGTTTGTTGTCACCACCGGACCCATGTCCCAGGTGGGATGGGCCAAAGCATCTGCCGGAGTAACAGCCGACAGCTCGTCACGGGTTTTGCCCCGAAAAGGCCCGCCGCTCGCGGTCAACACCAGTTTGGCTACCTCATCCGCGCGACCCGCCGTGAGTGCTTGCGCCAGGGCGGAGTGTTCCGAATCGACGGGGACAATTTGGCCGGGCGCTGCCGCGCGCGTCACCAGCTCACCACCAACAATGAGGCTTTCTTTGTTTGCCAAGGCCAACGTGGCGCCCGTCTCCAGGACAGCCAAAGTGGGCATGAGGCCAACAGACCCGGTGATGCCGTTGAGGACAACATCGGCCGAGACCCGCCTGATGAGTTCGACGGCAGCCTCAACACCAACGACACAGTTGTCCGGGTTCACCCCCAACGCGGCAGCCTGCTGCATCATCGCCTCATGCTTGGACCCTGTCGCAAGCCCCACCACCTGAAAACGGTCAGGGTTCGCTGACATCACCTCAATAGCTTGGGTGCCAATCGAACCGGTCGAGCCAAGAATCAGAACTTTACGCACGGGCTGGCTCACTCACCGCCGACACTGTCTGGTCGATGGTCACCTGCCCCAACACCCTTTGCCCCACATAGATGACAGCACTCTGCCCCTTCGCCACACCCTGCAGAGCCGATTCGAAGCGGATGTGACACACTCCGTCATCGATCCAGGCAACGGCAGGAACAACTTCACCGTGGGCTCGAACTTGGGCGAGGCAGGCAAATTCTTCTGCGCGGACAACCCGGCCGTCCTCCGTCACGTCGCCTGTTGTCAGACCCGATGCCACCGGGTCTTCCCCGGCGAAACTCATCTGCTGACCCGATACTGCTGTGGTCGACAGGGCCTCTTTCGGCCCCACCACGACTTCTTTTGAGACTGGTCGAATGTCCAACACGTATCGGGGTTTGCCATCCGCCGCCGGGTAGCCAATCTGCAAACCCTTGCGCTGCCCCACCGTGTATTGGTGTGTTCCCTGGTGAGTGCCCAACAACTGTCCAGACGAATCAACAATGGCGCCTTCGTCTGTTCCAAGTTTGTCCCGCAAGTACCCTTGCGTGTCACCGTCAGGAATGAAACAAATATCGTGGCTGTCTGGTTTCCCCGCCAAAGAAAAACCCCGCTCGGCAGCCTCGTGACGCACCTCCTCTTTGGAGGGGGTATCGGCGAGAGGAAACATGCAGTGGTTGAGCTGCTCCTCGGTGAGTACACCCAAAACATACGACTGGTCTTTCGCCCAATCAGCTGCCCGGTGAAGTTCTTTCCGGCCGCGCTCATTCGTCACCACTTTGGCGTAGTGGCCGGTCGCCACCGCATCAAAACCTAAAGCAATCGCGCGGTCAAGAACTGCCTCAAACTTAATTTTCTCGTTGCATCGCAAACAGGGGTTCGGGGTGCGACCCTGCTGATATTCCTCTAAAAAGTTATCCACGACGTCTGCTTGAAACCGTTCAGAAAAATCCCACACGTAGAAAGGGATGTCCAGCATTTGAGCCACACGCCTCGCGTCCATGGCATCTTCAATGGTGCAGCAGCCACGGGAGCCCATCCGCAGAGTTCCACGGTTTCTTGACAGGGCAAGGTGGACACCAACAACCTCATGACCGGCCTCTTTGGCGCGCGCCGCTGCAACGGCGCTGTCCACGCCACCACTCATCGCTGCAACCACTCGCATCCCGACAGTCTAGAAGCTGTCACTGAGTCCGAACTGATGTGTGCCCAGTTAACCCGCGGCACGCGCGCGACTCACCACCTCCGGGAAGACCTCAATAACGCGGCCAATGTCTTCTGGGGTGGTGTTTCGCCCAAGAGTGAAACGCAGGGCGCCTTTAGCGCCTCGATCGCTGACGCCCATCGCCAGTAAAACATGTGACGGCTCGGGGACTCCCGCCTGACAGGCAGACCCCGTTGACACCGATATCCCTTTGTCGTCCAGGAGAT
Organism: Microbacteriaceae bacterium; assembly: GCA_007117135.1. GTDB lineage: Bacteria > Actinomycetota > Actinomycetes > Actinomycetales > Microbacteriaceae > Pontimonas. The sequence continues at coordinate 59,787 of SKHB01000022.1, forward strand.
ACAACAAAACATCACCGTCGCACCCCGCGACGGTGATGTGAAGGTTGTGAGGAAGCCGGTTATTGTCGCTTCCTCGAACCGTGAGGTCAACCCCGGAGGCGATCAATCCTTGTCGTAGGGTGTCACGGAGCTGTTCGAGCCGGACACGCTCTGTTGCGACAACGCCCAGCTGTAACTCGACGGCTGCAGCAAAAGCGACCGTGCCGGCCACGTCCATCGTGCCCGAGCGGTGGGTTTGTTGGGTTCCGCCGTGAACGAGAGCCTCAAATTTTGCAGCATCCCGAGAGACAACGAGCGCCCCCACACCAACCGGCCCGCCAACTTTATGGCTAGAAACACTCATGGCGTCAAGATGCCACCCCGCCCAGTCAACGTCGATGTGGCCAAAAGCGCCAACCGCGTCTATGTGAACAGGGACACCGTGTTGAGTGGCGATGGCAACAATGTCGTCGACTGGCTGAATGGAGCCCACTTCGTTGTTTGCAACGAGTGTCGTCACCCCTGCGATATCCGCATCCTCATCACCGCGCAAAACATCAGCGATTTGGTCGCAGTCCACCACGCCATCACCATCCACACCGATCCAGCTCACCTTCGCGAAGCCGGCGGCTTCCAACCACGTGACTGCGTCCAGTGTGGCGTGGTGTTCAGTCTGTGGAACAAGCAACACCGGCGGATTCATACTGTGCCGGTGGGCAAACGCACGACCCTTCACCCACGTGTTGATCGATTCGGTGGCCCCCGACGTGAAAATGATCTCCATTGGGTCTGCACCAATCAACTGGGCAATTTTTTCCCGCGACTCATCAATAAGAGTTCGTGCCTGCTGGCCGTGTCGGTGAATCGATGACGGGTTTCCCACCACGTGGAGCGTCTCGGTGTACAGCTCGGCCACCTCCGGCCACATCGGCTCGGTCGCAGCCCAGTCCAGATACACGCTCATGATCGCTAAAAGAGCAGGGAGGCCAACTGCGTTCGAGCTGTGAGGACGGAGGGATGAGTTGGCCCCACTGCATCAAAGAGGCCCAGCAGGTGTTCCCGGACACGCGCCTTATCATCAGGACCGACCTGAGCGAACAGCGCCAGAACGCGTCGGAAGGCGTCATCAACGTGCCCCCCTGCAACGTCGAGGTCGGCGGCCAATAACTGGGTGTCGACACTGTCGGGGAACTGGGCAGCGTCGTGTCTGATGGCGTCGTGGGTTTTCCCCGACCCGTGGACGCGGCCAAGAAGCCCCACCCTGGCGAGCCCGGTCAGCGCTTCAGGGTTTTTCGGGTCACCAGCCAGCCCTGCCTCAAAGGCGGCCGCTGCGGCGTCGAAATTGTTGACGGCGAGAGCATCATTAGCCTGTGTGAGCCATTCAGGTTCAGCGTCGCTCGGTGCTTCTGGCGTGTCTGGGGTGGCCGAAACCTGGCCGGTGACACCGGCTTGGCTTGCCACTTGGAGTACTTCAACAAGAAGCTTTTTGACTTCATCATCCGGAGGTAATCCTTGGAACAGTGGTGCGGGTCTGCCCTGGATGATCGCAAATACGGTCGGTATGCCGGTAATGCCCAGACCTTGCACGAGCTCGGGTGAGGTGGCTACGTCAATTGTCGCGAGCACTAAACGCCCGCCGAAGCTTTCGACAGTGGGTCCAAGTGCCGGCAAGTGCCCCTGGCCGTAAAACTCGAGTATCACAGGAACTGTCTGGGACAGTTCCACAATGCCGGCCATTTGTGCTTCGGTGATGTCTCTCACCACCGCTGATGGTGACTCGTGGGGTGATGTTTGAGGGGAGCCGGCAGCTGGAGCATTCTTTTTTGCCAACCCGGAGAGGTCAACCGCCCCCTGAAGGTTCATGCCTGTCGGATCAATCACCGTTTAACCCTCTTCTTCCTCAACAAGTTGCTGTTCGGCTTCACTTGCATCGACCAGCTGGTAACTGTAGCCGAGAACCCTGATGCGATCATCTGAACCGATCGGTGGCACATACCACAGGACGTGCATTTCGTAGCGGGCCAAAAACCCGATGGCAGACTCCGGCAAACCAGAGAACACCCGCGCCGAACTGGTCGCGTTGATTGTTGCCCCGCCTTGCACGGGTCTGACCGTCTCTACCTCTGTCAACACTCCAAAGACAATGCCCCCGTTATCCAGTGTCGACAGCGCAACGGACAGGTGCTCCGGTTCATCAATCTCAAGGGTCAGGTCAATGTCTGATCCGAAGGATTCTTGACGCAGCTCTTGGCCTTCCGGGCCAACAACGGTGAACAAAATATCGGTCAAGGTGTCAAAGTCTCGCCAATAGGAACTCCCGCTTCCCTCTCCCAAAATCTCTCCGTAACCGGTGACAGTATCGGCGGGACTGAGAATCAGGAGCTGGGATTGTCTGGCCAACCGGGTGGCTCCAACGGTTGGCTGCGGAAAACTGGGCAAAACAGTGTCGGGGGCGAGAGTCACCGAGTAGTGGAGGCGATAGTTCGCCCGGGGGGACTCCTGTCGCAGTAACACCCCCAGGGAGGGGGCGTCTTCAACGGCCGTGTCTTGAATGACAGCAAAAACAACGCGGGGCCATTCCCGGTTTTGCTGGGGAACAAGTAGCCTCACCGGCCCTTCCGGAACAGGGACAAGTGTTCCCAGGTCAGTGTCTGCGTTGCGAAGACGGTAGGCAGCCTCGCGCATGGTGAGAGCCGGATCTCCCACTCGTGGCCCCAACAGGGAGGTGTCGAGTGTTTCGTCTGCCGCGACAATTTGTCGAGCTATTCGGGCCATGATTCGCTCAAACTGCGCTTCAGTGACCACCGGGTAGGGCGCTGGTCCTTCTCCCTCAGCGGTTAGAATTTCTTCCCCCACAGCGACTGGCTCGACTTCACTGGCGCACGACGCCAGTCCACCCAGCCCCAAAATCGGGATGATGACAATTGCCGTTCTTTTCGCCGCTCGGCGACCTCGGGGCTTCGCTGAAGCTTTCGACGGCTTCATCAACTTAGCTGAGCCCGCCCTTCGCTTCGGGGCTGTGATGGGTTTCGGCTTCTTTGGGCCCCGGCGCCGTCTGATTCGAGTGAGCGCCATAACAACGAGAGCCGAACCGGCGACAAAGAGCAGCGTTCCGAGCAGAATCAGGAGTGAAGAAAGGGGGGTGGTGTTATCCAGTGGCCAACTGATTGTTACCTCGCCTGGCGCTCGTGACTGACCGGTCGAGAAAATGGCGACGGAGATTCCCTCCCCGGCAGTCAGGGACACTCTCACCGGTTGGTCGTCACGATACTGCTCAAACCACAGGTCAGAACCCAACGGGTTCGGGACCTGTGATTCTGACCCCAACCGCGGGATTGCGAGAAGCTCGTTGATGCCCTGGTCATAAACGATGGCTGTGTGACGAGCGGGTTGAAGCCACGCCAACACGTCGACGGTTCGGCCGTATACGAGTGTGACTGTCGGTTCTTCCATGAACTCGTCGGGGTACACGGTGATGAGCTGGCGGCCCGGGTACGCCGATAGGACAGACCCGTCGATGACTAACGCGGGTGCTGTGTGTTCAATTGATACCTGCCGTTCAACACTGTCCGGGCCGGCAAAAACTGTACGCAGTGCTACACCAGCGGCAAGGGTAACCACCGAAAGCATGAGGACCAAAACAGCGGAAACTAACCGCACCGAGACCCCTCTCTCTGCTGCGTATGTTGGTGACGTATTTGCCGACTCTCCAGGGTAGCTGATGGCCGGTTAGAAGCAGTTTGCCGAAGTCACTACACTTTTGAGGAGGGGCATACCCCCCGCCACAGCTTTCGAGGAGATTACGCGTGAGCGTTGACGATTCCGAATTCACTACCGAACTTCGCGGCTATAAGCGCAGCGAGGTCGATGAAGCAGTCGGTGAGCTTCGTGGCGAGCTCATTAAAGCCAACAAGGACAGGGCCCGCGCCCTCGAAGACCTCAAAAAAGTCCGCGAAGAACTCGCCGAAATCAGTGCCACCGCTCGGGAGTCATCGTCTCCCAGCTATTCCGGCCTGGGCGGTCGGCTCGAAGCGATGTTGCGTATTGCCGAAGAGCAAGCGACGCGCATTATTTCCCAAGCAGATATCGACGCCGACCTTATTCACGACCGTGCCAAACGCGAATCAGAAGAGCTTTTGTCCGACGCCACGGCGCAGGCACAGCGCCTCATCAACGATGCACAATCTGATGCTCACGCGACGATTACCGAGGCAACTGCCCGCTCCGAACAGATGCTGGCTGAAGCCACAGAGGAAGCACAGCGAACAAAACAAGAAGCCATTGAAGAAGCTGCCGCAATCCGAGGGCAAGTCTCCACCGAGTCCGCCAAGATGCGTGCCACCGCGAAGCGGGAGGTGGACGCCCTTCGGGCGCAAGCGGAACGTGAAATGGCTGAGAAAAAAGTGGTCGCGGACCGTGAACTCGGCGAGGCGAAACGCCTGCGAGCCGAATTAGAGCGGGACATCGAAGTGGAACGAGCCACCCACGAACTCACTCTTCGAAAAATTCAAGAAGAGGCGGCCCTCGCAAAAACCACGATGGAGCGCGAGGTGGCGCAGAAGACGGCAGAACTTCGGGTGTTGAACGAAACACAGGAAGGAAAACTGCAAGCTGACGCCGAGCGGGCGCGCGCGGATTTGGATATGGAGCTTGCCGCCAGACGCCACGAAGCCGAAAAAGAAGTTTTGGAGGCCCACCAGAAAGCTGTTGAACTCAACGAAAGTTTCCAACGGGAAGCTAGCCAACAACTTGACGACACGAAGGCGCGTCTCCGGCAGGTTCGCGACGACCACAAGAAGATTTCGGCAGCAATAACTGAACTCAACACCCACGGGAAGGCCGAAGCCGAAAAAGCACACCGTGAACTTATTGCCGACGCGGAAAAGAAAGCTGCCGGCATTATTGCTGATGCCGAACGGCAGGCAGAAGAAAAGATTAGCCACATGGAGCGTCGTCTCGTCGAATTGCGGACAGAGCGAGACACCATTGCCGACTACTTGGCCTCCCTCAGGCAAGTAGTTCACTCTGTTGATCAGGCGGCGTCAGCAGTGACAGAAGCCCCTGCCGAGACAGAAGCGGACGAGAAAATTAGCTAACGTCGGATGGCCCGTCGACATATTCGGTGGGGAGCGGAAGTGCCGACGGGTTCACCTGAGCAACTATCAAACTGAGGACTTCCCGAGTGTAGTTTTCGCCCACGAAAAGGTGCTTAGCGCCGGGCACATCAATAAAAGTTATACGGGGAACCACCGAGAATTTCAGCTTCGCTGGCTCGGGCGGCAAAAACGTGTCATGTTCTGGCACGATTGCGACCAACGGTTCGGTGACGTCCTGCCAGGCCGACAGGTCTTCGGGTGTGGTGCGGTGAACCGGCGGAGCGAGAAGGATTGCCCCGGCAAATCGTCCCCGGTGAGACAATGCGTGCTTCAGAATGACCTCCGTGCCAAACGACCACCCCACCAACCACGGAGCAGGCAGGCCGCGTCTCTCAGTCTCGTCGAGAGCTGCATCGAGGTCGTTTGCCTCGGCAATCCCGTCCCCAAACTGCCCGTCGGATGTCCCCCGAGGGGAAGACACTCCTCGGAAGTTGAAACGAAAAGTGGCCAGCTGTGCAAGCGCGGGGAGACGATTCGACGCTTTCCGAATCAGGTGAGAGTCCATGAAACCCCCGGCGGTGGGCAGAGGGTGGAGAAAAAGAAGAGTGCCCAACGGTGGGCCGTCGACCGGTGTTGCTACCTCTCCGACGAGGGTAAGCCCATCTGCGGTCACAAAATCAATGTCGGTTCTGTTCGCCGGCAAAACAGTTGAGCTTCGAATGTCCACGGATGCCTCCTAAAAAATTCTCCAACAGTGTGTATGCCAGTGGCGGCGATCGGCGACAGCCTGGTCAGCTCCCATGATGGAGTCCTCCTGCCAGGCGACGACGTGCGCGACGCCAATTGACACCACCAGTTGGCATCCGGGGCATCGGTATTCTTTGACAGCCCGGGACTCGCTGATGGGTTGAACCACGTAAGTGTTGCCCCGTTTTGTTTCCCGCCGCCGAAAGCCTGTTTTCAGCCGCTCAATATTGTCCAAGAAGTCATCGTCGTGTGATTCCCGGCGGTGACGGCGTGGCATTAGTACCAGTTTCTTTGGGTGAAGAAGTCCCACGCTGCGCAGGGGGAGCCGTAACGTCCCTGAATGTACCCAAGCCCCCAGCGAATCTGGGTTTCCGGGTTGGTCGCCCAGTCCTCACCGGCGGACGCCATTTTCTCAGCCGGCAGGGACTGCGGGATCCCGTAGGCACCACTCGAACGGTTGAGTGCAAAGTGGTTCCACCCTGATTCGCGTCGCCATAGTTCGTGCAAACAGTCAAACTCGTTCGCTGGATACCCCATCGTGACCAACATTTGATAGGCAATCATTTGCGACGTGCCAGGGTCTGGGGTTCCTGTTGCTGGAGCTTGGGCAAACCGCCTCGATACGCTCCAGTCATCGTCGCGGACAATTCCCGCTTCCTGTCCGACAACGGCGAACTCGGTCGTGCCCGATTGGGTGCCTTCGGTGACAGCCCAGTCAGATGCGTCAGAGGTTTGGGGAACGATAAGCGGCCACGCCATCAACATGGCGACAAACGCCATGGCAAGCGTCGGAACGACGTCGTGTCGAAAAGACAAGCGTCGTCTGGTTGGCGGGAGGGCGTGGCGCCCTGTCGATTGGCGAAACACAGCGTGCTTAGTCTAGCGGGGGTAATTCTGAGTTATCGAACGGCGAGCATGACCGAAACTGTTTCATCGAGCACTTGGTCGACCTGAATTTCGTCATATCCGCCCAGAATGGTGCGGAATTTTTGGTTTCTCACTGTGGCAACAGACAGCGGTTCTTGGCCTTGAAAATAGGCCACCAGCCGCTGACAAAAATGGTCTACATCGCTGGGGTGATAGCCGTGGTGGAGAATACCAATCCGGCGAAACTTATGCTTTTGGGGCCTGGCGACACGGTCAAGAATGTCTTGGGCCTGCTGCCTGATTGACTGGTAGTAGTCAGTTTCGCCGACCTCTTTCGTCTGGCCTTCCCTCTCGCGCTTGGCAAAAGCTTCTTCTAAACGCCACAGCGCTTGGTCGACAGCTTCGGTGTCGTAACCACCTTTGCCCACCAGAGGGAACACCACTTGTCGAATATCGGAGCTGGTGAGCTCTCCCTCTCCTGCCTCGTAAACAGCCCTGGCTGTACTCAAAAACGTGTCTACAGCTTCCGGCTCATAACCGGGAGAGCCGGGCGGGGACGAAGGAAAGGCAACGCTCACGCCCCTATTGTGCCTGGCTGAAGCGTGTTTTGCCCACTCCACACGGCTTCGTGGACAAAAACTTTGTTACAGGATGATTTGGTAACTGACAAAGATGACGGCCATTGAGGGCACGACCGAGTCGAGACGGTCGAGGAATCCGCCGTGGCCGGGTAACCAGCTGGAAATATCTTTCACCCCGATGTCTCGTTTGATCAAAGACTCCACCAGATCACCAAGTGTTGCCGAGGCGACGAGGGCCAGCGCAACGAAAGCACCTGTCAGCCAGCCGGTTCGAATCATGTACTCCCCGAGGAGGGCTCCCGCAATGACAGCAAGAACCACCGACCCGGCTAACCCTTCCCATGTTTTCCCGGGACTAATTTTGGGGGCAAGCTTGTGTTTTCCAAAAGTCAACCCGGTGACATACGCTCCCGTATCAACAACCACAACGATGATCACTGCTGCCAAGACCCACCACTGGCCACCCGGCAGAGTTGACAGCACAATGGCGAAACTCGCCAGAAAAGGAATATATGCGAGGACGAAAATGCCTCGAGCGACATCATCAACAGCATCCGGGCGCGCGCTGCGGGCGAAGGCAGCCAACCCGAATCGAGCCAAGCTGACAACAGCGATAGCCCCCAACAGTGACCACAACACCCCCACAGGCCCATAGAGGTAGGCGCCAGTCAGTGGAAGAAGTGACAGTGCCACCATCCCGATGCGGCTCAGTCGGGCCCCTGCGCCCCGGAGGGCTGTGACCAGTTCGGTCACCACCACGCCCACCAGTAACGCGACAAATAAGGTGAAAGCCAGTGGCGAAAATATGAGGGCAGCCAGAAAACTGAGACCCAGAGTCAGCCCGACAACAACCGCCTGCCACAGTGGTCGGCCAGCTTTTTCGTCGATTTTCTGGTTGGCTTCACGAACCTGGTGCTCAATGTCGTGAACAACACTCTCGAGGTCTTCTAACGCCCGCTCCAGCCCTGTCCCCGCGATGGCGTCCTGTAGCGGGTTCCTCTTCTCGTCGCTATCGGAAGCGGAATCGTCGCGGCGGTCCAGTGAGCTCATTTAGACCTCGAGCAGTTCCGCTTCTTTCTTTTTCAACGCGTCATCAATGTGATCAATGTGTTGCTTGGTGAGGTTTTCGAGTTCTTTTTCCGCGCGGGCCACCTCGTCTTCGCCCACCTCGGAGGTCAGAGAGTCTAAGTCGTCTTTTGCTTTGCGGCGCAGAGAACGAATGGTGACCCGACCATCTTCTGCTTTTTGGCGAGCAATTTTGACGTATTCGCGGCGACGCTCTTCGTTAAGCTCGGGCATGGTCACGCGAACAACGTTGCCGTCATTGGTGGGACTCGCCCCCAGGTTGGGAAAAGAAGCGATGGCTTTTTCGATTTCTTTCAACGCCGATTTGTCATAGGGCGTGACCACCAGTGTTCTCGCTTCCAGGGTTTGCAAACCGGCAAGTTGGGCGAGAGGGGTGGGAGTTCCGTAATAGTCCACCATGATTTTTTGAAACAGTGCAGGGTTTGCGCGCCCCGTTCTCACTGTTTGGAAATCGTTTTGAACAACCTCTACGGCTTTGTTCATTTTGTCGCGCGCTTCTTGGAGCACATCTTCAATCATGGAAAACCTCCTCACCCCAGTCTAGTAACAGGTGCCAGCTAGGAGACGAGAGTCCCAATGGGTTCACCGAGAATAGCTTTCGTCACATTACCGGCGGGCTCCATGCCGAACACCCTCATCGGCATGCCGTTATCCATACACAAGCTAAACGCTGTCGAGTCAACAACTTTAAGGCCCCTCACCAGGGCGTCTTGGTAGCTCAAGTTGTCAAACTTGGTGGCACTGGGGTCAACCTTCGGGTCGGCTGAATACACCCCATCGACGCCATTTTTCGCGACAAGCACCTCTGTTGCCCGGATTTCTAGTGCGCGCTGCGCCGCGACGGTGTCCGTAGAGAAATAAGGCAAACCCGCCCCAGCGCCAAACACAACCACACGTCCCTTTTGCAGGTGGCGCACCGCGCGAAGGGGGATATAGGGCTCCGCCACCTGGGTCATGGAAATGGCCGACTGGACTCGAACGGGGGCGCCTGCCTGCTCAAGGAAGTCTTGCAACGCGAGGGCGTTCATCACGGTTCCGAGCATCCCCATGTAGTCGGCGCGTCGCCGGTCCATTCCCCGTTGGCTCAACTCCGCACCGCGGAAAAAGTTTCCACCGCCCACCACAACCGCCACTTCGACGCGATCGGACGCTTCAGCTATTTCCCGGGCAATTTGGGCAACAACATCGGGGTTGACTCCCAATTGCCCCCCTCCGAATGATTCACCGGAAAGTTTGAGCAATACCCGACGTTTCGCTGAAGCCATTGACCAGGTTCCTCTCCTGCCAGCCTCGGTGCGGCTACTCCTATTGTGGTCCTGTGTGGGCTAGGCGCCGACTTTGAAACGCGCGAAACCCTGAATAGTCAGGCCAGCCTGGTCAACAACCTGGCTGATGGTGAGCTTGTTGTCGCGAGCATATTCTTGGTCAAGCAGTGCAACCTGCTTGAAAAATGCTCCTAAACGGCCCTCAACGATCTTGGGAAGCGCAGCGTCAGGCTTGCCTTCGTTGCGGCTAATCTCCTCAACAATGGCTCGCTCCTTGTCCACAACGTCTGCAGGAACCTCATCCCGGGTTAAATACTGCGGGTCTGCGAAGGAGATGTGCTGAGCGATGCTTCGGGCAGTGTCTGCATCCGACCCCTGGTACGCCACCACCACGCCGACCTGCGGCGGCAAGTCTTTGTTTGTGCGGTGTAAGTAGACAGCGAAGCTGTCGCCACTCACCGCGGCAACACGACGCAACTCAACCTTTTCGCCAATGATGGCAGCCTCGTCGTTGATGAGGTCCGCCACACTCGCCGACCCGGCCGACGCGGCGAGCGCCTCGTCAAGGGTCCCCGCTTTCGCTTGAACAACGGCTTTCATGACGGTGTCGGCAAGGGAGATGAATTTGTCGTTTTTGGCAACAAAATCGGTCTCACAAGCTAACTCGATGAGGTATGCGACGCCGCTGTCTTCTGCCGCGTGGACGAGACCCTCACTGGTGGAGCGGTCGGCGCGTTTAGCGTTTCCCTTTGCTCCTTTGAGGCGGAGAATTTCGGTGGCTTTCTCTACGTCGCCGCCGGCTTCAACGAGAGCGTTCTTGGTGTCGACCATGCCGGTCCCCAACAGCTCACGTAGCTTCTTGACGTCTTCTAACGAAATGTTCGCCATGGTGTATCCCTATCGGTTGTTTAACTGTCTTTTTTGTCGTCGGCGGCAGCGGCCTTCTTGGCGGGTGCCTTCTTGGCAGGAGCTTTCTTTGCGGGCTCGTCTGCAGGCTGATCGGCTTTTTTCGCTGCGGGCTTTTTCGCGGGAGCCTTTTTTGCGGGAGCTTTTTCAGCTTTTTCAGACTCGTCGTCTGTGTTTGCCGCATCGGCAGTCGCCTTCTTTGCTGGCGCTTTCTTGGCAGGCTCCGCCGCAGTTTCTGGTTGGGCAGGGGCGTCGAGAGCGGGAGCCTGTTGGGCGTCACCTGCTTCGAGTAGTTCACGCTCCCATTCGGCCAACGGCTCCACAGCGGAGACATTGCCTTCAGACTGGGGCTTCTGGTGGCGTTCGATGAGCCCCTCAGCGACGGCGTCGGCAATCACTTTCGTGAGCAGAGCCACAGAGCGGATTGCGTCGTCGTTGCCCGGAATCGGGTAGTGGAAGTCGTCGGGGTCAGCGTTGGAGTCGAGAATTCCGATAACAGGAATACCCAATTTCTTCGCTTCGTCAATGGCGAGGTGCTCACGCAGTGGGTCAACCACCCAAAGAGCACTGGGGGTTTTTTGGAGGTTACGAATACCCCCCAAAGATTTCTGCAGTTTGGTCATTTCACGGCGCTTCATCAGCAGTTCTTTTTTGGTGAAGCCCTGCGTGGTGTCCTCAAAGTTGATTTCTTCGAGTTCTTTCATGCGCCCTAGACGCTGCGAGACGGTGTGGAAGTTGGTCAACAGACCGCCGAGCCACCGCTCGTTCACATAAGGCTGGCCAACCCGAGTCGCCTGTTCAGAAATCGACTCCTGTGCTTGCTTCTTTGTGCCAACAAACAGGATGGTCCCGCCGTGCGCGACGGTGTCTTTCACAAAGTCATAGGCCTTGTCAATGAAGGCGAGCGACTGTTGGAGGTCAATGATGTGGATGCCGCTTCGCTCCGTGAGAATGAAGCGCTTCATTTTCGGGTTCCAACGTCTGGTCTGGTGACCAAAGTGAACACCAGCGTCAAGAAGCTGGCGGATGGTAATGACGGCCATGGCCGTGTCCTTTCGTTTACGGTTCCTGCATGCCCGGCGGGCATGCTCCTGGTGCCGCAACGACGACCGCCTTCTGCTTGGGCAGCAAATGTGGACCGATGGTCGACGCCGTGATTCGACACGCGAATTCAGCCACCGAAATGGCTGTGTGACGAGCATACCGGGACATCCCCCGGTGGCCAAACCCTGTCCACAACTCTTTCGATTCACTATTTTCCTCCAGCTCGACCTGGTGAGCGGCCACCAGCTCAACGGTGATGAATCATGACGACATGAGATCACTCGCATGGTGGAGTCTTATCGCCTTCGCGACGGGACTTTTCGAGCCCCCCGCGCCCAGTTGGGTGTGGCCGGTCGGCGGACATCAGGTCATTGTGAGAGATTTCGCAGCCCCGGAGACTCCCTGGGGTCCCGGGCATCGAGGTATCGACATCGATGCCTCCTCTTCCTCGACTCTTCGCGCTCCGGTGTCGGGTCGTTTGCGGTTCGTGGGCGACGTTGTCCACCGCGGAGTGGTGACAATTGAAACCTCGGAGGGCTTCTTGGTCAGCATGGAACCCGTCACCATCGATGTGCCCTCAGGGTCCCGGGTCGTCGCAGGGCAAGTGCTCGGCAGCATCGATTCCGGCCACTGTCCTCGTCGCTGCCTTCACCTTGGACTCCGAATTGATGGCCGCTATGTGTCCCCGGCGAAATTCTTGGGTGTTGAACGCCGAGCCGTACTTTTACCCTGGGTTCACGCCCTCGGGTGAGCCAAGCGATAAGCGTTTCGCAATCTTTCGATGGAGACGTGTGTGTACAGCTCGGTGGTGCCGATCGACGAGTGGCCGAGAAGTTCTTGAACACTTCGCAGGTCCGCCCCGTTGTCGAGCAGATGAGTAGCAGCTGTGTGCCGAAGAGTGTGAGCACCCCGGGGCCCAGCACCTGGGTAGGGTTCCAACACTCGAGAAACCAGATCGTAAACGGTTCTCGGGTTGATCCGCTTTCCCCGGGTGCCAACAAAAAGGGCATTCCCGCTTGCCTCTGTGAATAGGACTGGACGACCCTTCTCCAAGTATTGACTGATTGCGTGAAGGGCCGGCCTCCCAACCGGAACAACTCTCTCTTTGTTGCCCTTTCCGACCACTGTCATGGTCTGCTGATGAAAATCAACAGCCCCGACATCCGCCCCACACACCTCCCCCACGCGAAGCGCAGACGAATACAACAGTTCGACAATCGCCCAATCCCGAAGCGCGGACGGGTCGCCGGTTGATGCTCGATCATGCAGTGATGCGAGCGCTTCCTCAGCTTGCCCAGCACTCAAGACCCGGGGCAGCTTCCGGGGGCTTTTCGGCGGGTGGAGGGAAGCCGCAGCATCGGTGGGCAGAAGGTTTGCGGAATGTGCCCAATGGGATAAGCCTCGAAGCGAGGATATGCGACGCTTCAGCGTGCTCGCTGCGAGGCCAGACTCAGCCTGCTCCCATACCCACTGCCTCATTACCTCGCGGTCACACTCGTCGAGACCGCTTACTTTTTCTCGCTCACAAAACTCGACAAACGCCCCCAAATCAGCCTCGTACGCGGCAAGACTGGCAGCAGATAGCGTCCTGGATGCTTGGCGGTGATCCAGGTAGCGGGCGACCAGCTCGCGGGGGGTCATGGGTTAAGCATCCGGCTCGACACTGCTCGCTTCCTGATGCCACGCCGTTGATTGTGTTAGTGCCGTTTGACGGGAACCAGAGGCTTTCTCGGCCACCAGAACTTGTCTCCAATGCTGAAGGCAAGGGCCGGGACAATCACTGTGCGCACTAGCAATGTATCGATCAACACACCAACACAGACAATCACGCCAATTTGTGTCAGCGTAATCAGCGGCAGGACCCCCAAAACAGCGAACACCGCTGCCAACAAGACCCCGGCGCTCGTTATGACAGCGCCAGTCGCTGCGAGTCCCCGAATCATACCTTTTCGAAGTCCCACGGTGTCGGCCTCTTCTTTGGCTCGGGTGACCAAGAAAATGCTGTAGTCGACGCCGAGTGCAACGAGGAAGAGGAAACTCAGCAAAATGACATTGGTGTCGAGGGCCGGGAATCCAAAAAGGTTCTGAAAAATAATCCAGCTCGCGCCGAGTGCCGAGAAATAACTGGCCACGACTGTGGCCAGCAAGATAACTGGAGCAACGAGTGCCCGCAGCAATAGAACGAGCACGAGGAACACCAAAACAAGAATTAGGGGAATCACGAGTGCTTGATCGGCGGCCGTTGCGTCGGCCAGGTCAGCCGATTGAGCATCAATTCCTCCCACCAGCGCCCCTCCGGACGCTACATCGTCGAGGAAGAGACGGAGATCAGCGATTGTCTGGCGCGCTTCGGGGCTCTCGGCAACACGGTCCAGGACGACGTTAATTCGAACTAGGTCGTCGGTCTCTTCAGCGATGGTGGCCTGATCAACACCGTCGAAGCTGGCAATCGCGTCTCGGACCTTATCAGCTTCGGTGGCAGGCGCTATGACGATAGCGGGGGATCCCGCTCCGGCAGCAAAGCCTGCCTGAAGAACCTCTTGGCCGATGACTGACTCCGGCTTCTGCATGAAGCGTTCTGTTTGGCTAAGCCCGGTTGTGACGCCACCAAGGTTTGAGGCGAGGATTCCCAAAAGGGCCAAGCCTCCAATTGCGACAAAGATGGGCGATTTCGCGACCGACTGTCCTAGTTTTCCCCAGACACTTTTTTCTACCGGGTCCGGAGATCCCTCTTTCGGCACCAAAGGCCAAAACAACCAGCGTCCAAAAAGTACCAACGCCGCTGGGAGAACAACCAACCCGGCAAACATCGCGACAACGATTCCGTAAGCACCAGCGAAACCGAGCGCGCGGTTGCCCTCTAAGCTCCCAAGTAACAACGTGAGCAGGGCTAATGCGACCGTTCCCCCACTGGCCAACACCGCTGGACCTGCCTGGCGGACAGCCTTCGTCATGGCGTCGCGCCTGGATGCAAAGAGCCGTAATTCGTCCCGGTATCGAGCGATTAGCAGCAAGGCATAGTTTGTCCCCGCTCCAAACACCAGCACTGAGACGATCCCGGTCACAGATGGGTCGAGGGAAATATCAAACGATTCAGCCACAACGGGCGCGCTGACGGCGACCACTCCATCCGCGATACCAACAACGAGAAGGGGGACGAGCCACAGCACGGGGCTGCGGAATGTGACCAAGAGCAACACTGCCACTACTGCGGCGGTGAAGAGCAAAAGAGTCACATCTGCTCCGTCAAAAACGGCGGCAACATCTACCTCGAATCCTTCCGGGCCCGACAGGTAGCTAACAAGTCCCCCGTCGACGGCTGACGCGACTTCTCGAATCTCGTTTGCTCGCTCTGCTCGCTTATCAATGTCAGACACGGTGTCCAGCGGGATAGTGACGAGTGCGACTGTTTTGTCGTCTGATATTTGTGGCGGGAGAGGGAAATCAAGAGTCGAAAACGCAGCGAGTTCGGTCGCGACCTCCGCTAAACGCCCCAAATCATCGTCGGTGAAACTTTCTCCAGGCTTTTCAAACACAACCAGCGCGCTTGTCCCCTCGCTACTGGGAAATTCGTCGATGAGGGCGTTGACTTG
Source organism: Microbacteriaceae bacterium (assembly GCA_007117135.1). Taxonomy (GTDB): domain Bacteria; phylum Actinomycetota; class Actinomycetes; order Actinomycetales; family Microbacteriaceae; genus Pontimonas. The sequence continues at coordinate 74,951 of SKHB01000022.1, forward strand.
GGCCGACTCAGCGGAGTCGGGAAGCCCCACGCTCGGTGCCTCATTATTTTCGACGCCGGCTGTCTGGAGGAAGACGAATCCAGCAACAGCAAAGAAGGCGACAACGACGCTCCAGGACGTTTTTGCCGACGTGAGAAACCTAATGAAGGGCATTTCTAACTGTCTTTCTGGAAGGAGTGACGAGATAGTGGAAGCAGAAAGGTATTTCGATTATCATATATTTTTATGGTCGAAGCAAATAATGATTCCGGGTCCGTCAGGCCACCAGTTCATGCTGCGACGGCGGCCCTCCGTCAACTCACTGAAGTGACACGCGCGTTCGAGAGTCGACTGCAACAGGAGTTGACCGTCAATCCCACAGACTTGCTTGCCATGCAACATCTCATTTCTCGAGGCCCTATGACCGCGAGCGCACTGGCACAAGCCATCAACCACTCCCCCGGTGCCACGACGACTGTGATTGATCGCCTAGAAGCCCTCGGTCATGTTCGTCGGGAGAGCGAGCCACACGATAGGCGTGTCACGCGGGTCGTCCCCACTTCGGAATCTCAAAAAAAGGCGGAACGAATCCTCTGGGAGATGATTCACGTTCTTGACGACGCCGTGACGTCTCGAAACCCTTCGGAACAAAAGGTGATTACGGAGTATCTGCTTGATGTCGTGGAGCGCTATAGGGAGGTATCAGGGCTTAGCGATCAATAGTTCGGTTGAAATCAGACGCCTTATTGGAAAACATTTCTCGTCGGCTCTCAGGGGACAAGGCCTCAATCTGGGCAAGGAATTCAGCCGAGAAACCATGAACCTCAGGCATTTCTTCTAAACCCACGTGAGAAAAAACAATTTGGTCGTTGTACACATTCACCAGCGAAGCTGCTTGGCCTCGGTCCGAAGAAACAAGCAACCGATCCTTGTCACCCAGTAAGTCAATGTTGTAACACATGCCGGCAGCGACAGAGACGGGAACTCCATGAGTTGCGCTAAAGCTGATGTGGTGCAGGTGGCCGGCAAGAATTCCTCGAACATCGGAGCCGGAAATTGCCCCCCAGAAAGCGTCCTGTTCATCGAGCTCGATGATTCCCATCAGCGGCGCCGGCGCAGGAAGTGGCGGGTGGTGCATTGCAATCAGGGTTCCCTGAGGCGCTGGAGTCTCAAGTTGTCGGCGCAACCAGGCCAACTGGTCATCAGTGAGTTGACCGTGGTGATAACCGGGAACTGACGTGTCGAGAGATACCAGCCGAAGGCCCTGCCACTGATAGACGTGGTCCTGGGGTTCCATTGACGCTGCTTGCCCGAACAAGACTTCGCTGAACGGTTCACGCTTATCGTGGTTGCCCATCACCCACACCACTTCGGCGCCCAGTGAGTGTGCCCACGGGTTCACAATTCCCGCTAGCTTTTCGTAAGCCTCCGCCTCACCCACATCAGCTAAGTCACCGGTGATGATAATCGCAGCAATATCTAGCCCACTGCCAGAAACTTTGTGAAACAGCTGATCGAGTTTTCTTTCTGTCTCCAACACCCCAAACAGCGGCCGGTCTCCACCGAGCAAGTGGGTGTCACTCAGGTGCAGAAGCGACAGGAGAGGGGGCGGATGTTGGCCAAAAGATGACATTCCACCAGGCTAGTTGGAAAACACTGATTTCCGTGTAAATTTTTCACAAACCGGCAGGCCTGTCCGCAGGAGTCATGTTCACCACCCGGTAGCGATCGGCACCCCATTCCTCTACCAGGCGATAGCAGCCAGCGTTTTTGTGGTCTTTTGGCCGGGACACCACCGCAGACACATCACGCCCCAAAGCTTTGGCGTGGCTTGCGGTGTTGAGTGATCCCGAACGCTCTGCCGCTTCCACCACCACAAGCCGGTCAGACAGCGCCGCAATGACTCGGTTCCGGTGAAGAAAAGATGCACCAGTGATGGAGTGACCAGGCGGCGTTTCGGTGACCACCACGCCACGATGCGCCACCCTCTGCACCATCTGAGGTTGCCACGACGCCGGACGGTCACTCGCTGTAGCGAGAACCATGACCTGGGGAGCGTTGAGTTCTGCGGCGCTCTCGTGAGCGGCCCAATCGATGCCCCGTGCGCCGCCAGACACAATCGCGTACCCCCAATCGACTGCCCTGCGAGTCAGCGCGCCAGTGGTGTTGAGGCCGTCTCTGCTGGGTGACCTGGAGCCGACCACTCCAAGAGTGGGGACACTGTCAAGAAAAACGGCATTTCCCCGTGCAAACAGCACAGTGGGTTGGTAAGGGCCGAGGTCATACAGTCTCTCGGGCCACCCTGGCGTTTGTGGAGAAAGAACTGCCAGGCCGAGAGTTCTGGTGAGCGCTTGGACCGACGCCACAGCTGCCTGGCGGGGAGGCGTGGGGTAGCGCCGACGAAACGACTCGATGTCAGCGGGAGTCACGTCAAGAAGTTCCGCCAAACCTCTCACTCTGGCGCAGCTTCTCCCCGCCCACATTTCTGCAAGCGCGCGCCTCGCCCCGAGATTTTCGATTGCCTGCCAGACAATTCGATCCCCGGGGGTGGCAACGGTTGTCCAGGCTACCCGCGACCACACTTCATCATCGTCAGGAATGTCTCTTGCATCGGTCACAACCGCATTGTTGCCCGACCATTTCGCGTCGCGTGGCAAGTCCACGAAATGGGAAGATTCGCGCTCGCCCTGTGAGCTGTGGACAGGGGTTATTCTTCGAGTGCGAGATCTTTGGGAAGTTTGAGTTCTTTCTTACCGAGCTCTTCGACGTTGACATCTTTGAACGTCAACACTTTCACCGACGAGACGAACCGGTCCGAGCGGTAAATGTCCCACACCCAGACGTCATTCAAGGTGAGCTCGAAATAAAAATCGTTGCCGCGTTCTCGAACAATTTGAGTGACATCATTGGCGAGGTAGAAGCGCCGCTCTGTTTCCACGACAAATTGGAACTGGGACACCACATCTCGATATTCCTTGTAAAGAGCGAGTTCCGCTTCGCGGTCATAGTCATCGAAGTCGTCCATCGCCCGCAGTCTAGTCGCTTGATGCAACGAGCCGCTGTGGGTGCACGAAGCTGCGACGGTGGAGGGCAGTCAGACCATGCTCACGAAGAGCCTCCATATGCCGAGCCGAGCCATACCCTTTATGGGAATCAAAACCATACGCCGGGTGTTTCGCGGCAAAACGTCGCATCAAACTATCTCGCTCCGCTTTCGCCACTATCGACGCCGCAGCCACACTCACACAATCCCGATCAGCCTTCACCTGTGTCACGACCGGAATAGGTGCGGGCAGGACCGCTGACAGCCAATCCTGCGACCCATCGAGTAACACAATCGGTGTCGTCCCCTCAGCAAACCGTCCAACCAGTTCAGTGACCGCTCGAACGGCGGCCACTCCAAGCGCCGGAACAATTCCGTTCCGATCAATTTCGTCAGGCTCAGCGTGGCCGACCGCCACCAGACTCACCCACTGTTTGACCGAAGCGGCGAGGCCATCTCTCGACTTTTCCGGAACCAACTTCGAATCGCGAATTCCCACCGGTGGCTCGCCCGCTCCCGGCCACCAGGCAACCGCACCCACGCTCACAGGCCCGGCAAGTGCACCTCGCCCCACCTCGTCCACACCAATGACAACAGAAAAACCTTGCACAATGAGCCTCTGCTCCACCTTTAGGTGGGGAAGCGCTGCAGTCACGGGAGACCTTGGAAGGTTGTCGGGAAGTTGCCCAGCCATTGCCACCTGTCGATCGGCCAGCTAATGACCACTGCCCGCCCCACGACGTTGTCGAGGGGAACAAAGCCGCCACCCGGCTTATCTTGGTTCGCCCTCGAATCAGCAGAGTTGTAGCGGTTGTCACCCATCACCCACAGGGCATTGTCTGGGACGGTGACAGAAAAACTCTGCCCCGAGGCGGCATCCACGCCATCAGGGAGTTTCAAATACGGCTCATCGAGGGCAACCCCGTTCACCGTCATTGCCCCCAAGGCGTCGCAACACACCACGGTGTCGCCCGGCACCCCAACGACGCGCTTGATCAAGTGCTGTTCCCCCGAGGTGTCTCGCATACCCAAACGCTGACCCACCCAGTTGAACAGGCGACTCAGTGGGTCATTTTCTGACACCACCCCGGACGGTAACCAACCACCCGGATCAACAAACACCACAACGTCACCGCGGTTGACCCTAAACGGTCCGGGAGTCAACTGACTCACAATGACCCGGTCATCGATGGCCAGTGTCTGCTCCATCGACGATGTGGGAATGTGAAACGAACGGACCAGGAAAGTCTTCATCAAAAAAGAGACGACCAAAGCGGCAACGACGACGATTACGATGTCGCGCAAAACAATGAGCGTTGCGTGACCAAAGCCACCAACTTTTCTCCGGCTACCCACGAAGGTCACCACCACAGCCGTCCATCACGCCGACCAGTCTAGGCCTGGCGCTTGAAGGAGAGTTTAGGATTCGCGCTTTTCGCGAATCTTTGCCTTCTTCCCACGAAGACTGCGGATGTAATACAGCTTGGCGCGGCGCACATCACCCCGAGTGACAACTTCGATGTGGTCAATGATCGGCGAGTGGACAGGAAACGTCCTTTCGACGCCCACCTGGAAGCTCACCTTCCGGACAGTGAAGGTTTCTCCAATGCCGTGACCCTGCCGGGCAATAACAACACCCTGGAACACCTGAATACGAGAGCGGTTACCTTCAACAATGTTGACGTGAACTTTGAGTGTGTCTCCGGGACGGAAATCCGGAACATCGGTGCGAAGGGACGCCGAGTCGACGAAATCGAGGGTTTGCATAATTTTCTTCCTACCTGCACCACGGGTTGCGATCGGGTATGTGAGTGTCACAGAGGTTTCTATGACCAGTGCCGGGGCCTTCCTCCCCCGTGGCGGAGATAGCCGAATGGCACGAACACTTATATTGCCACAGATGGTACCGTGAAGCCAATTAGTGAAGTGTCTCCCGGCCCAAGTTCTCGGGGAGCCACAGGAATGTTGAGGTGGTCACAATGATTGAAAACACAACCGAAGTTGTTGAACTGCGCACCGTGCCCGTCCAGCAGCGAAGCAACCAGCGCATGCAGAATTTGCTCGATGCCGCAGCCGGAATTATTGCAACCGAAGGTATTGATGCTGTCACCACCACCAGCGTCGCTTACAAGAGCGGGTCTTCGGTGGGCGTGATTTACCGTTATTTTCCCAACATTGACTCGCTGCTTCGAGCCCTCGCTCACAGAAACCTGCAACGCTACCTCGCCCGTGTGGAAGAGGGAAGCGACAAATCCCCATCCGAGCCGTGGTCTTCGTGGGACCTCACACTCGACAGTTTTGTGGAGATGTGCCGCAGCGAACCAAGTTTCCGCCAGCTCGGGTTCGGAGACATCATCAACGACCGCTTCTTAGACAACGATGTATCCAACAACACTGTTGTGGCGAAAGCGTTCGCCGGCATGGTGTCAGAAACTCACAGCATTCCCGTCACCGACCACATGTTTTTTCACATCGAATCAGCCGTCTGGATGGGAGATTCACTGATGAAGCGAGCATTCCGATCGGACCCCCTCGGCGATGAGCGCTTCGTCGAAGAAGCACGACGAGTAATTGGTGACTACCTGCGCACCAACGTTCCCATCCCTTCGTAGTGGTTTTTCGAAAGCGCCATCCATCGGCTGACGATGTGATGCCTGCTGGACAGTTTGTGGCAGGCGTGCTCAGCGCTTTGGAAGCTGCTGCGACACCGGGTGTCAACCTGTTGGAACTTGATCGAATCGCATCGGGCATGATTGCCGACGCCGGTGCCACGAGTTGTTATGTGGACTACCACCCCTCATTTGGCGGCTCACCGTTTGGCAAAGTACTCTGCACCTCTGTCAACGATGCCGTATTGCATGGCCTACCGCGAGACCAAGTGCTCGCTCCAGGCGACCTACTCTCGGTCGACTTTGCCGTGTCATTGAATGGCTGGGTAGCCGACTCAGCGCTCAGCGTTGTTGTTGGTGACGGCGCTGACGCTGACCGCCAGCTCATCGCCGCTACCAGGGAAGCCCTCCAAGAGGGAATCAATCAGGCGATTCCCGGAAACCGGGTGGGGGATATTTCCGCGGCCATTGGTGTGGTCGGTAAAGACTACGGGTACCTCATCAACACCGACTTTGGCGGTCACGGTGTTGGTCGCACCATGCACGAAGACCCATCCATTCCCAACGATGGAACTCCTGGAACCGGCCCCAAACTTGTCCCCGGGATGGCTCTTGCCATTGAACCGTGGTTTATGCACACCACCGACGAGATTGTCACCGACGAGGATGGCTGGACACTTCGAAGTGTTGATGGCTCACGCGGTGCCCATTCCGAACACACCGTGGTGGTCACAAAAGATGGCCCCGTTATCGTGACCAGGCGCCACGACGAAGACTTCTAATCTTTTGGTCGTAGGTTCGATCCCCGCCGAGGGCACCAAGTCTTTGTATGGTTTCGCCTGATGCGTGACATTACGTGTCCGGGTGATGGGCGACATGTGTTCGCTTGATGCGCAGCACTTCATTCATGTTGACAGAGACCAGAGATATAGAACAACGTTATCAAGCCGTTTTGGGGGTGATTCGGGATGGTGTCCCAATTGTTGAGGTGACCCGTCGTTTCGATGCGTCGAGGCAGGCTGCGCATCGGTGGTTGCCATGGTATCGGGATGAGGGTGTTCAGGGGTTGAAGGACCGTTCTCATGCTCCGCCGAGGTGTGCTTATCAAACAGCTGCCGAGGTGGAGGTGTGGTTGGTGGAGGCTAGGCGGCGTAACCCTTCGTGGGGGCCGGGGCGTCTGGTGGATGAAGCGGCGAGGATCGGGGTGGGGTCGGCGCCGTCAAAGTCTGCGGTGTATCGGTTGTTGAAACGCCAAGGGTGATTGACTCGGAGGCGAGGAAACCCCGGGATTGGAAGTTTCGCCCTCAAGCGCGTTTTCGATTTCCGAGGGGCAGGAGTGCCTCAAGTTCCTGAAGATCCACGCCGCTGCGGGAAAAGCCTGGGGAAGGGGCCATCTGTGCGGGTAGAACCTCGGGCACTGAACGCTGTCACAGCCACAGCGTTGTCTGCCCGCGACGACTGAATTCCGGTCTTTCTCGACGCCTCAGGTTTCAGTGGACATTGCAATTAGGGCTTCTGATAGGACTGTAGCAAGCGGGAAATAACGCCGCCGGAATTCTCTCTCCACGGGTCATTCTCTTCCGCTCATTGAAATGCCTTTGAGGGTGAGGGGGTCGGCGTGGTGCACGATGCGGTCGATCATGGCGGGTGCAGCGGCTTGGTCACCAAACACAACACCCCATGCGGAAAAGGCCAGGCCTCGCTCTCGCCAATCTGACACATAGTGAAGAAGCTCGGAGCTTTAGAGTTTGCGCCTGTCGGAGATTGATTCCGGAACCCCCTCTAGGTGAACATGCCCCCGTTTGTCAGGGTCGGCTTCCGCGGGCATGAGCGAAGCGACCTAACAGGGTGGAGGTCATTTTGGAAAAGCAGATAGCACCACTCAGAAAACTCGATTCCAGGAAATGTGGTGATTGCCGTCTCCAAGCGCGATTGGGGAAGGGCCGTCGTGGAGCCGTCTACCTGGCTAAGAATGATGGTGCCCAGTTTGCTGAACAGGCACCCCGGGAATCTTTGCATGATCAACTGACTTAACGAGAACGTTTGAAATGGGAGATAACCTCTTTCGAGCCAGTGGAATCGCCGTTTGTCGCGCGAAACTTTGACTCAGGGTGTGACCGGGGCCGTGCTTGGTTTCCTAACGAATACTTCAAAGGCCCCGGCCTAGGTGAGTTGGTTTCGCGAACAAGGCCCCTCTTCGATTGGGGCTGGACTGATCTGGCAGAAGGATTTGTCAGCAGGATATGCTCCCGTGAAAAACTTCTCGTTCGGTAATATCCCGTGTAGCCGGGATAACTAGGTGAGTTCCGCGACGAGACTGATTCCCACTCGGTCGCGGGTTTTCAATCGGGACGAAGATTCTAGAGCTGATTCATCAAAGACAGAAGCACCCTTCCCTTGGTTGGAGTCAAAGACCCCTTTTCTCACGAGTTGAACTCTCCACGGAGTTTGGGCTATTCGTCGGCCCTGATAGTCCGAGACACACCCTGAACGGTCTTCGCAGGCACTCATAGCCCTATCCAACGCTAGACGATGGAGCGGGTTCAATGACGAGAGGTTTTCTTCGCCGCAAGAATCGAACAGCAGCCCTCCGAGGGCGACCGCGGCGGGCTTCGTTGAGGAAGCGTAGGCTGACCTGTTCCTCATTTTCAAGAATGTTTTGCCAAGTCAGCGACGTTTTAATGGTCTGTGGAAGCACGTCCCATTGGTTGAGGGCGTGGCGCCAGTGTCGTTGCGCGAGCACCTCGAGTGCTCGAGCGGTTGAGGAACCGGCTTGATACTCCCGCCGCGAGGAACTGATTGCCAGCCAACTGTGGAGGGCGCCGCGGATTACCCCCACGGGGTTTCCTCTTGTCGTCAGCGATCCCGGACGCAGCCTCCGATAGAACAACTGTTCGGGCCGGTAGGACACCCTATCGGCCCGAAGGGTGAGTTGGATAGTGAATACGCTGTCCTCAGACATGTCGTGCAATGGGTATCTGACAGCGCTGTCTCGAACAAGAGATCGACGAGACAACTGGAGGCAAGGGGAAAAGCTGTAAGCATTCGCGGCGAGTGCAGGCTCGAGGTAGTCAACCCCTTTCCACAAGCGGGTGGCCAGCTGGTGGCGCAGCCTCTGCACCCGCCATCCTCCGTGACTTGTTCTCTCACCGTTAATCGACTCAAAGAAAAGGAGGTCAGCGCTGTCCCCACGCGCTCGGTGGACCAGACGCTCCAGTGCGTCCGGCACGATCCAGTCGTCCGAATCGAGAAAATACAGGTATTCCCCCCGGGCCTGGTCGATACCGAAGTTTCGGGCTGCTCCTGGCCCCTGGTGCTCTTGGCTCAGTAACCGAACCCGAGAATCGCTGTCTGACCGCGCACGAATAATTTCGACGGAGCGGTCACTCGACCCGTCATCAACACAAATGATGTCCAGCTTTGGGAGCGTTTGATTTTGGACGCTATCTAGACACTGATTCAGATAGTCCTGAGTATTCCAGACCGGAATGATGACCGAAACATCAGCCACCCCAGCCCCCCAAGCACCCTGTCAACCTACCTAACCTGACAGGTCGCTTCCAGGAAGGCTTGCCGCCGAAACCTGTCCAACCTTGGTGGCGTCGGGAGCTTCCCAGCTTTTCTTGGCATTCATGTGATTTTCTCCTATTTCCTGTGGATGTGAGTCAGACTAACGCCAGACTCAGTATCTAGCGGTGCAAGTCTCCTGGGCTTGGTCACGGCGCTTGCGCAACCGTACTCACCAGCGCTTGGACAACTGAAACCCGTACTTCTTTCCGCTGCATTCTTGGCTACCCTCTCTCCGGGTTCTCTTCAAAAGCGTATCGCAAGAGTCGCAGCCTGTGCAGTTAATGTTCGACCGCTATTCGGTGCCGGACAATCCACTCTGGATTGGTATCCACATCCCAGGTGGCGGGCTGGGCCAGGCTAGGGCGCCATGTCGAAACCACGGGTCCGGGTAACACACCAGGGATGCTTCACCAAGAAACCCCGCCCACCAACTCCAGGTGCTGTTCGCGACAACGAGATATCGGGCCATACTCAGCAAAGTCAGCGACTCGATGGGCCGTGAACTCGGCGGGGGCCTCAGGACCTCAATCCTGCGCCCTCGTGCAAGGCCAGAAACCCAGGGCAACTCAACTCGCTCTTCTGTCGCGACGATGACCGGTGCGTTGGGTGGCGCGTGGCGCCAGACCTCCTCCAACGCTTTCAGGTAGTAGTGATGGGGCAAAACACCATGCTGGGGAAGGTGAACGTAGTCACCCCGTCGGATATGAATTCCGATAAACGGTCCCATTTCCCCCAAACGCGCTGACATCTCAAGAAACCACTTACTGGGGTGGGAGATAATCCGAACCCTACGGCGAATCTCCTCGGCATGTTCCTCAAAGTACCGGGTGATCTGGAAATATCCGCGGAGTCGCGCCCGAGGCGAAATGTGTGAAACCCTCAGTAGGAGTGGTGAGCACCTGTCGGTCACCAACCAGCGCGACGCCCCCGGGAGACCGGCCAGTCGGTCGCGATAATGGCTCACTTTCCTCCTGGAGGCTTTCGTTGCCGAGATTCCACTATCGAAGGAATCAAGTTCCCAGGCTCGTGGTGCAGTGGAGGGGTAATGGACCGTGTCGGCTTCTAAGGAGACCCCTTTGGCATGAGCGAGCGACCATCCGGCAGCCCAGATAAACAACTGATTGCCCAAACCGCCTGCAGGCTCAATCGTTATCGCCATCTCAGCTAGCCCACGATTCTTGACAAATAAGAAGAGCGGATGTGTCAGACTCCATAGGACCACAATAGGACGGAGGAAAGAGCCACGTGTTGCGCACAATCCGTCGGCATCGTGACCTCGCCTGGAGTTACCTCCGCTACCGACGAAACATAGGGACCCGTGGGGGACATAAGCCCCCATCACCTATCGATATCCCCAAGGCGCAGGTTGTTCACCTGACGGAACGGTTAGATCGAGCAAAGCATTTTCGCGAGGAGTTTTCCCGTATTGGACTAGACCATGTGATCTTCGAAGCGACGAAACGCTCCGATGGGGTACTCGGGTGCGCGCTGTCGCACCGTCGCCTTGTGGAGTCCACACACCCAAACGAGGTCACATGGGTCTGCGAAGATGACATTACTTTCGATGCCTCCGGTACTACGCTCACCGAGACTCTCAGGTCATTCATTGCTCACCCCGGACTCGATGTCCTCGTGCTTTCGCACAAAACACCCGGCCCCACCCTGCCCATCTCTACAGACTTTGCTCTAACCACCTCCTCTCAAACCACAGCGTCTTATCTCTTCAAGCCGTCAGCAAGAAAAGCGCTGATCGGGTCATTTGATCAATCCGCCCTCATGCTCGGTCTAGGAACCCCACCTGAGGTTGCGGCCATAGACATTCACTGGAAGCAATTGCAGGTGTCGCAGCTGGTTTTCTGTGTTCCACGAAAGGCATTGGCGCATCAAGTGGCCTCCTACTCAGACGTCCAACGGCGGGAGGTCGACTACTATGACAACTCTCGGAATCTGAAAAAATCGCACGTAGATTTAGGTTTTCGGGCGGGCCCACATGAGGGAGGTTGATCGTGCTGGAGACATTTCCCCTTTCACTGTGTCCGACCGGTATGGTTCCGACCAGGGCCGACTCACCATATGTCCCAATTAGCCCGACGGAAATTGCCGACCAGGTCGCGGAGTGTGCAGAGTTTGGCGTGACCTCGGTTCACCTCCATGCACGTTCCGATACGGGCGAGCCAGCTTGGCAGCAGGATATCTTTGCCGACATCATTTCCCGAATTCGCCAGGTCACCCCAGATCTTGTTATTTGCGTTACGACTTCTGGCCGGCGGGAAAGTAGCCTGGAGAAACGCTCGGATGTCCTGTCTCTAGACGGGAACCTCAAGCCCGACATGGCCTCTCTAACGCTTTCGAGCATGAACTTCGCGACCAGCGCCTCGGTAAATGACCCCGAGACAGTGCAGGCTCTGGCGAGGACGATGCTCAAGAAAGGCATCATCCCCGAGTTGGAGATTTTTGATACAGGCATGGTGAACTATCTGAACTACCTTCGCCACAAGGGACTTCTCGCGGAACCCCTCGTTGTGAACTTTATTCTTGGAGGCATTGCCACCGCGCAGGCCACCCTCCTCGATTTGGGAAGCCTGGTTGAGCGTCTGCCTGACGGTGCCATCTGGTCGGTGGGAGGTATTGGAAGGGCGCAACTTCCCGCGACAACCATGGCGCTTGCTGCTGGCGGAGGGGTCCGAATCGGTTTGGAGGATAATCTCCACCTGGACTCTTCCCGGTCGAGACTGGCGACCAACAAGGACCTAGTTGCACGCATCGTTGAGATTGCTAATCAACTAGGTCGCTCACCAATGAAACCCGATCAATTTAGGGCGGTACTCGCCCGATGAGTGAATCTCTCCTTCTCATTGGCGAGCCAAATAATGGTGCCAGGGAGATTTACGAGACCTCCCTGCTCCTAGGTTATCGGCCGGTGTTTGTGCTCGCCGATGGGGGAGCGGTCCCAGGCGGCTGGGACCAATATTGCTGGGAGACCCTCCCCCATGAGCTGAAAAACTATCCGGCGTTTCTCGCCGCAGCAATTATTCCCGAGGAGCTTCGCTCCCTACGGATTGATCGACGGTGGCTGGTGGCCGAGCAACGCGCAATTGCGGACGCTGCCGCCCACGGAGTGTCGAACTGGACCACCCTGGTTCATCCCTCAGCCCAGGTAAGTCAATCTGCAGAAATCGGACGCGGCGTGTTTATTGGTCCACTGGCGAGCGTGTCGAGTTCGGCCAGAGTGGGAGATTTCGCCGTGGTCGGCAGAAACAGCTCTCTGGGACACGATTCCACCCTGGGTGATTTCAGTCGCCTGGGGCCAGGCGCCGTCGTCCCCGGTGCGGTGACCATCGGCGCAGGGGTGGTCATTGGACCGGCGGCAACCGTCATCAATGGAATACGGATTGGAGACGGAGTATTGGTGGGAGCAGGCTCAGTCGTCACGCGTCACATTCGACGCCCGATTCAAGTTATGGGAAACCCGGCCCGGCCACTACGGAGACCCCTCAGCATGGTTCGACGTGCTCTGAAAAGAGTCACCCGGAGGTCCCTCATTAAGGCCGGTTTGTATGGGCGAGCCCGCGATGCCTACCGCAGAAAATTCGGCTGATTGGCTCCAGGACGCTTCTCCTCACCGAGCTAAATATCTGAATTCGTCCGTCCTCGAAGTAGCCGGCCAAGCTGCCACAAGAAAGCCTGCACCATGCCGATTCGCCGAGGATGGTCGGCTGTCTTGGGAAACCACACGAGCCCCCGAGCGATCATGCGGACGATGAGGGCACGCCTGGAGGAGTAGCGCGACAGGTGCCGAAAATTCCTGCGTAGCGGCCCACCGCCCCCGCGGTTGAGAACCGTGGAAGGCTCGCCAGGGCCGTGGGAACGTTGAAACATGTCGAACATCGCAACAACATTTCTCGTGCTCGGGTCAGGGAGGCCACCGAGTTCAGGCAAACGGAGACCAAAAAGGGTTTCGCAGAAACAGACAAGGTCAGCAATGACTTGCCTGGATGCCAAGGGGAGGTCGATGAGGACCCCTCCATCCGCTCGGGCACATAGCCGGATAAAGTCGATTAGCCGGCGCAGTGAATGGCAGTAGTCGAGGTAGAAGTGGTAGGCGGAGGCAGCCAAGGCATCACTCGGGTGAAGAGTGCGGATCTCCTGCCCGCTCAAGCCCACCGTGACGGCGCGACGGAGAAGAGAGCTTGCATCGGGAAGCATCTCAGGTTCTGTCGCCACCCGCCAGTGAACGTCTACTTCAGCCCAATCCGACCGGTAGGGCAATTCGCGATTGCGGAAACAGACAAACGACCATCCAAGCTTCGAACGAGGACCCAGCGCATAGACGGGGTGGAAACCCGAGCGTGTAAGCATTCGATCGACGAGGGGGGCGTCCTCTGGTCGAATCAGCACGTCAACATCACCTGCGCCACGAATTGAAGCTTCGGCTGCGCTCATCATCGCAAGTGGCCACCCTTTGAACACCAGGTGGTCAATGGATTCCTCCGATAAGAGCCGAGAAATGCGAAGCGTCCAGGCGTGGAGGCTTAGTGTAGCGATCTCGAGGTCGAATTCAGACAGTCGAGACCCCTCCTTGCGAATCTCCCCGATGAGCCCTGGGGTGAGCGAAAAGAATTCGGAATGATGTCGAACAAATCCGGTGAGACGTTCGCGCTCAACAAGTACGGCGAGTGCTTGGACGGAGACTGCTCGGGGTGGGATCAATGGTGGCTCGGCGGTCCGAATCAGCGAAAGTTCCGTGGCGAGACTCTCAGCGATTAACTGAATCAGCAGATCACGTTCCAGGTTCACGTTCGAACCCTGACGCCTCGCATCTTGGCTCATCAATCCTTGGCACTAGTTGCAGTTGGGACGGTGGAGTGCCCTGACAAGCGGAACATAGTGGCGGGGAAGAAACCTTCCTTCTCGAGCTCACCAATGATTGTTTCCCTTCGGGAAATCAGCCAGGCGTGTGCCGGCCAGTTGGCATTACCTTCTGGTTTCAAGCCAATGACCACGTCGCCGGGAATGTTCCAGGATAGGAGGATGCGCTGCCCGGTGAACGCCCGAGCCAAGCACGATGGTTTCCACGGCAGTGCCCTGGACGCCCGATAAATGGCTTCCTTCAATTCGTTGTGTCGAGAATTGGTCTCCTCCGAACCCAGAAGGGTTGTCGGCTGAGAGTCGGGAACTGGGCCCGGAGTGCCCAAGAGGGAACCCCACCAGGTCATCGGGACCGCCCGCTGAAGAAACGTGCCCACGATTAGAAGCAGCCATGCCTGCACCAGAAGGGGAACTCTGCGCCGCGGAGCATCAGGGCCGGAGATTGTTTCGCTCACGCCACCACTCTAGAGAATCGCGCGTGCAATAATGTACTGTGCGGACCGTAGAGAGACACCCAGATGCCGTTGACGCCACTGTCGAGGATGAGCTGGTCGTGATGAACATCCAATCTCTTGACTATTACCGATTCAACGAGGTGGCCAGAACCATTTGGGCTTTGCTTTCTGAAGGACCCCGAACTGAAGACTCAATTTGTGAGGCGCTTCTCCAGGAATACGAGGTGGACGATAGCGAGTGTCGGGCTTCGGTGGCGACATTCCTCGACGATGCCCTGACACGCCATTTTCTGCGTTCCGTGTGACTGATCAGGTCTCAGGTCGGTTTTTCCTTGCCTTTGGCAGGGTCATCGAATCGGATATCGACCTTCCTCTACTGGCGGAAATTAAAAGTTCAGAGATCCTGAGAGTCGAAGCGCAAATCGTCGTGGATAATAACCCGATTCCTGTCCCACCGGCTCTAATTTCAAGGAATCCAGCACAGTCCATCACCTTTCACAGAGGACCAAGCCAGGTGGTGGTAGTGATGCATCAGCTCGGCTGGTTAGCCCGCCTGTGGTCCGCCTCCACCACAATCACACTTCACCCCATTGCCCGGGGAGTGACGAGCCGTGGCGGAGCGATTAGGACGGCGAATCGAGTGCTTAGTGACAGAGTGGTGACGAACGTGTTGCCCTATCTCCCGCAGCTCTGGGGACTGTGGGGAATCCATGGAGCACTTCTCGACACCCCGGGAGGGGGAGTGATGCTCCTTGGACCAAGTTGGTCTGGAAAGTCCACGCTTAGTCAAGTACTCGCACGAGATCACGGGTGGTGGATTCTCGACGACGACACCTCTATGGTGACCGAGATAGAGCCACCTTGTTCTTTCGCTCCCATGGGTGCCAAAGCACGATTACGTGAAGACGCGGCAATGTACCTCGGAATTGATATCGATAGTTTGGAGAGTTACTCCGGGCGCAAAGGCATTCTGAGTAACGAGGTGCAGCCCCGCCCTCATGCTTCTCAGGGCGTCCAAGCCTTTGTCACCGTGAAACCGGTGGACGCCCCGGTGCGTACCATCAGCGCACGAACGCGACCTGAATGCACTGCACTCTCCGGGTTGGAGGCCATGCATTCGATTTTCGAAAGCTTTTTCAGCATCGAGTCCGACCTGCGGACAGTCATTCAGCGCCAGCTATCACTTTCCGCCAAACTGTCCCGAATTCCTCACGTAAGCGTCCGTTACAGTAGAGGCCTTCACACGCCAGAACAAACTGCGCAGGAAATTGCCAGTGCGATTGGGCCCTTTTTGGAAGTTAAGTAGCACTACGTCCGCCGACGTCTGCTCCTGCCGTTGCTGAACATTGAACGCAATTGAACAACAGGAGCGATTGAGATCCTCGCTCGACGCGGAGGATGACCATTAGGCAACTAAGGCACCTTGCCTCCACGAGCGTCCTGCAGTCTTGCACCTACAACGCCCCCCAAAAATAGATGGGAGTGACCTGACGACCGTCCGCCGGACACTGCCCCCACTGGTACTGATGGCTGTCCACTAGTGACAGTCGCCACAGGTCCCAATGTGGCGAGCGCTGAGCACGACGTTGTGGGCACGGCCCTGGACTTGCTTGCCTACTCCCCCGTGCATACGAGGAAAAAGACTCTCTTGCCCAAATCGTTCTAATCCTCAGTCAAAAGGTCTGGCCGCATCTCGCGGGTTCTTTTTTTCGCCTGTTCGGCTCGCCAAGAACGAATCTCCCCGTGGTGACCGCTCAGCAACACATCCGGGACGGACAACCCCCGCCACTCGGCAGGTTTCGTGTATACCGGGTATTCCAGTAAACCGTCCTCGTGGCTTTCCTCGACAAGCGACTCGGGGTTACCCAGCACTCCAGGAATCAACCGGCCAACGGCCTCCACTATCGCCAAAACGGCCACCTCGCCACCGTTCAACACATAGTCACCCACGCTCACGCTCAGCACGTCGTGCGTCTGGGCGTAGTAGTCAATGACCCGCTGGTCAATGCCCTCATACCTGCCACAAGCAAACACCAGGTGGTCCACGCCGCTCAACGCCTTTGCGGTGTCCTGGTGAAAAAGACGACCAGAGGGCGTGGGAACGACCAGGGTGCTGGTGGGAGTCAACACCTCATCCAGCGCCCTCCCCCACGGTTCGGGCATCATGACCATGCCGGCACCCCCACCATAGGGAGAGTCATCAACGGTCTTGTGAACATCTTCAGTCCACGACCTCAGGTCGTGGACTCGAACGTCGAGCAAACCCTTCTCCCGGGCTTTGCCTAACAGCGACACGTCGAGCGGAGCAAAATAGTGGGGAAAAATGGTGATGATGTCGATGCGCACTACTCGGTCTCGCCTTCTGTGCCCTCGCCAACAGTGCGATCCTCGAAGAGCCCCCCGGGCGGAGTGATAGTCACCCGCGCCTGCTCAACGTCGACCTCCGGGACAAACTGCTTCACAAACGGCAGGAGCACTTCTTCACCGTCTGCCATCGCGATTGCAAGAAGATCTTGGGACGGCAAGTGGTCCACCCGAGCAATCCGGCCAATTTGGTGGCCATCACGCCAGACCGCCAAACCCACCAGTTGGTGGTCAAACCAGGCGTCGTCTTCTTGCGGTCGAGTATCGACATCATCCGACACCCACAAAATCGCCTTCACCAAACCTTCTGCTTGGGTGCGGTCATCAACACCGTCAAAAAATGCCACAGCTTGTGCGTTATAGAACCGCAGCTCCCGAACAACCAGTGTTTGGCCAAACCACGGCGAATCGGTGGGAACTTGGACACTCAGCGTTGTCCCGGGCTTAAATCGAAGTTCCGGGTCGTCTGTGTAGAGCTCCAATTTCAGGCCGCCTTTGAGGCCGTGAGCTTTCACGAGGCGAGCAACACGAAGTTCAACCCGCTGTGGTTTGGGAGCGGGAAGGCTGCCCTTCCGCTCGGACATTAGGAATCCTGGTCGACGACGTCGACCCGAACCCTACGCTTCCCGGCCAGGGCCGACACCACCGTCCTCAACGCTTTGGCTGTGCGACCAGACCGGCCGATGACACGACCTAAGTCGTCCGGGTGAACTCGAATTTCGAGAATGTCACCCCGCTGGCTAGATACCGACGTCACACTCACCTCGTCGGGGTGATCAACAATCTTCCCGACGAGGTGAGTGAGCGCACGTTCTAACACGACTAGTTGTCGTCCTTCTTGGGTTCTTCTTCGGCAGCCGTCGCCTCGTCGGCAACGGCGGCTTCCTCTGCGGGGGCGGCTTCAGCGGGCGCAGGTGCTTCTTCAGCAGCCGGCGCTTCGTCCACAGGAGCAGCCTCGTCAGCAACGGCGGCTTCCTCTGCGGGGGCGGCTTCAGCGGGCGCAGGTGCTTCTTCAGCAGCCGGCGCTTCGTCCACAGGAGCAGCCTCGTCGGCAGCGGCGGCTTCCTCTACGGGAGCCTCTGTCGCAGGAGCGTCGGCGCTGACCGGAGCCTCTTCGGAGACCTCGGCGACTGCGGGAGTTGCTTCAGCTTTCGGAGCCTCTTCCTTCTTGGCGGACTTGGGGCGAAGAACGGGCTTCTTTTTGGCGTCTGCCTGGAATTCAGGTTTCGGCTCAGCAACCTGAACAGTGCTCTTCGCACCTTTCTCACCTTTAAAGGTTCCCCAGTCGCCGGTGAGTTTCAAAATTGCCATGACCTGTTCGGTGGGCTGGGCGCCCACACCAAGCCAGTACTGGGCACGATCCGACTTGACCTCAATGAAAGAAGGGTTTTCGGTCGGGTGGTATTTTCCGATTTCTTCAATAACTCGACCGTCACGCTTGGTGCGTGAGTCGGCGACGACGATTCGGTAGTAGGGCGCACGAATTTTTCCCATGCGCTTCAAACGGATTTTGACAGCCACTTTTCTCCTGTGGTTTGTGGGCGGTGCAAGGCTCAGTGTCCAGGTGGGGACCGGCTCTGAGTAAGCGTGTGGTGGCGTCAACACCTGATAGAGGGTCGGGTGAGGACGTCCAGCCCCCTATTGTGTCAGATTCTTCGGCTGTTCGATAACTGGAAAGGGATTTTCAGCTGCCTAAACCGAAACTGGACCCCGACGACGGCGCAGATGGTGGGTTGTGACCCAACTGTTCCATTGCTCGCTTCGCGGGGTTGCCCGACCGGGGTGCCTTCTTTTTCGTCTTCGATTTCTTTGTTCTCGCGCCGGGGATGGGACCCATACCAGGAATTCGGGGAACACCGCCCTTGGCCACTGTTTTCATCATTTTCTGAGCTTGCTCAAACCGAACAATCAACTGGTTCACATCCGTCACCGTGGTTCCTGAACCTCCGGCGATTCTCTTGCGTCGGGACCCGTTGAGAACCTTCGGGTTGAGCCGCTCCCCGGGTGTCATGGAGCGAATAATGGCTTCCGTCCTGCTGATATCACCCTCATCGATCTGATCGATCTGCTCTTGCATGCCCCTCGCGCCCGGCAACATTCCCAGCATGGACTGCAGCGAACCCATTTTTTTGACCTGCTGCAACTGATCCAGGAAGTCTTCCAACGTGAACGTCTCGGAGCGGAACTTTTCTTCCAACTCGCGCTGGGTTTCCTCATCGAACGCCTTTTGAGCCTGCTCGATGAGGGTAAGAATGTCACCAAGGTCAAGAATTCGTTTGGCCATGCGATCGGGGTAAAAAACTTCAAAGTCTTCCGGTTTTTCGCCCGTCCCCACAAAAAGAATGTCGCGGTCGGTGACCCCCTTGACACTGAGCGCAGCGCCACCGCGAGCGTCACCATCCAGTTTCGTCAACACCACACCGGTGAAGTCAACCCCTTCCCGGAATGCTTGGGCGGTGTTCACCGCGTCTTGACCAACCATGGCGTCGAGGACAAAAAGCACCTCGTCGGGGGTCACAGCTTTTTTGATTGCCGCTGCCTGAGCCATCATTTCTTCGTCAACACCCAAACGTCCAGCGGTGTCAATGATGACAACGTCGTGAAGCTTGTCGGTAGCGTGTCGAAGGGACTCTTTCGCCACCTTGACTGGATCTCCCACCCCGCTACCGGGTTGTGGAGCAAAGACGGGAACACCTACCTGACCGCCCACCGTCTGAAGCTGGTTGACCGCACCTGGCCGCTGCAGGTCACAGGCGACAAGGACGGGAGTGTGGCCCTCATTTTTTAGGTAAAGGGCAAGCTTTGCCGCCAATGAGGTTTTCCCCGCGCCCTGCAAACCTGCCAACATGATGACCGTCGGCGGGGTCTTCGCTAAAGCTAACCGCCGCCCGGTGCCGCCAAGGATGGCTTCCAGTTCTTCCATCACGATCTGCACAACCTGCTGAGCAGGGTTCAGCGCTTTACTGACTTCCTCCCCCAGGGCTCGTTCTTTGACTGTTTGGGTGAAAGACTTCACCACGTCGAGGGCGACGTCGCTCTCCAGCAGGGCGCGACGAATGTCCCGAACGGTTTGGTCAATATCGGCAGGTTTTAGCGAACCTCGTTGCCGGAGGGACTTAAAGGTCTCGGTCAGACGATCTGAGAGGGAACCAAATGTTGCCATAGTGTCCCCCACGATACCCCGGCTAGATGACAGACGCTTTACTGCCTAGGCTAAGAGCATGACAGTGTTGCCCTACCACCACCACACCCCCCAGATTGCGGGCTCTGCTTTCGTCGCTGAAAATGCTTCCGTCATTGGTGACGTTCACATCGCCGAAAACGCGGTCATCTTGTTTGGCGCGGTCATGCGAGGCGACATTGAAGCAATCTATTTCGGCGAAGGCTCCAACCTGCAAGACAACTGCGTCATTCACACTGACGAAGACTTTCCCACCCGTGTGGGCAAATATGTCAGCATCGGTCACAGCGCCGTCGTTCACGGCGCCACTGTGGAAGACAGATGCCTGATCGGCATGGGAGCAGTTGTTCTCAACGGCGCGGTCATCGGTGAAGGTTCCCTCGTGGCGGCCGGATCAGTTGTCCTCGAAGGATCACAAATTCCGCCGGGGTCACTGGTGGCAGGTATTCCCGGGAAAGTTCGGCGACCTCTCACCGACGAAGAAAAACAGCACATTATTTCGAATGCCGAGAAGTACATTGCCCGCGGCGCCATTTACCGGGAGATTCCAGGCGCCTAACCGATGAGAGTTTTAGCGAACTGACCCGGCGAAAAACCTGCCATATCGTCGAGGGTTTCCCCGGTTCCAATAAGTTTCACCGGCAAGTTCGTCTGATTCATCACACCCAATACGAAACCGCCCTTCGCTGAGCCGTCGAGTTTTGTGATCACCAAACCGGTCACCCCGGCGTGGTCGAGGAACGCTTGCGCCTGCGCCACCCCATTTTGCCCGGTTGTGGCATCGAGAACGAGAAGAACTTCTGAAACTGGTTGCAGTTTTTCGATGACTCGCCGAACCTTATGCAACTCGTCCATCAGGCCCGCTTTCGTGTGGAGCCGACCAGCCGTGTCAATCAACACGATGTCGATTCCCTCGTTCGTGGCTCGCTGAACTGCTTGGAAGGCAACCGAAGCCGGATCTTGACCGTCCTTTTCTGGCAAAGTGATGGCGGCGCCGGCTCGCTCAGCCCAAATGGCCAACTGATCAACGGCAGCCGCGCGAAAAGTGTCGGCCGCTGCAATCATGACACTGCGACCAGCGCGAATCAGATAGTGGGCAAATTTTCCAATAGTGGTGGTTTTCCCCACACCGTTCACCCCCACAACCATGACGACAGCAGGGCGGTGGGTGAGCGTCAGAGTGGAATCTTTTTCGGCCAGTTCCTCTTCGATGTGGTCGCGGAGAATATCTCGAAGCAGGTCTGCTTTGGTCGTGCCGATACGTTCCGCCTCAGCGCGAACACGAGACACGGCATCCTCGGACCATTCAACGCCGCAGTCTGCCAAAACGAGAGTGTCTTCTAACTCTTGCCAAGTTTCTTCGGTGATTGTTTGGTCGGCAAAAAGATTCTGCAGAGCTCGACCAAGCGACCACGACTGTGCCATGTTGAGCCCTCGTGTTCTTCGCTATTCGCCGTCGACGGGAACCACGCCCACAATGGGCGACACTTCCGGGGTGTTCACCGGTCCGGCGCCACGCTCAATCATGGCTGACGTAAAAACGGCAACACTCAAAA
The DNA here is from genome assembly GCA_007117135.1 of Microbacteriaceae bacterium. GTDB lineage: Bacteria > Actinomycetota > Actinomycetes > Actinomycetales > Microbacteriaceae > Pontimonas. The sequence continues at coordinate 96,577 of SKHB01000022.1, forward strand.
TCCCGGACACCGCGATCAGCATCCAACCCACTGCTTGCTTACCACCCACGGTGCCACACTACCTGGTCGACCTTCAGGGTCAAAGAGTTCATCATCCTTGGTCAACAGTTTCTCGAACACGCTGCCCCACAACAGCGCTCACCCCGTCGTCTCTCATCGACACCCCGTAGAGCGCGTCAGCGATTTCCATGGTGCGCTTTTGGTGAGTGATGATGATCAGCTGCGAGTCGCGCCGCAAATCTTCCATGATGGTCAGCAACCGACCCAGGTTCGCATCATCCAGTGCGGCCTCGACCTCGTCAAGGATGTAAAAGGGGCTTGGTCGGGCGATAAAAATGGCAATCAGAAGCGCAACAGCCGCCAGAGATCTTTCACCACCAGATAGCAGTGACAACCTTTCGATCTTCTTTCCCCGAGGCTTAACACTCACCTCAACACCGGTGGTGAGCAGGTTGTCTGGGTCAGTGAGCTTCAGTGACCCTTCGCCTCCGGGGAACAAAATGGGGAAAACACGATCAAACGCGACCCTCGTGTCTTCGAACGCTTCCGCAAAAATACCCTGCATTGTCTCATCGAGGTCATCAATGATGGCCAGCAGGTCCTGCCGTGAGGCAGTCACGTCTTCTAGCTGTTCAACGAGAAATTGGTGACGTTTCTCCAGGGCATCGAATTCTTCCAACGCGAGCGGGTTAACTCGACCCAACTGGCCAAGTTTCCGCTCAGCTTGTCGAAGTCTGGCTTCTTGCTGCTCACGGTTGAATGGCACAGGGTCCCCAGAAGCGATGTCCTCATCATCGGCGGGGTCCGGCGGAATCGTCTGGTCGGGACCGTATTCGGCAAGCAAAACCTCTTCCGACAGCCCCAATTCTTCTGCGGCCCTCTCAACAATTTGGCCAAGCTGCAATTTCCGCTCATACATGTTCATTTCAACGCTGTGAACACTGTCAGTGAGCTCCTGAAGTCTTGCCCGCAGTTCCGATTCGCGACCGCGCAGTTGGCTGAGTTTTTCTGCAGACTGGGCTCTCTCCGCTTCACCACGCGCCACGATCACCGACGACTCGTCCACGCTTTTCGCAGCAATTGCCTGCAGCGCCGGCATGAGTGCGAGGACACGCTTCGCCTTCGCGTGCAGGGCTATGCGTTCAGCCTGCTTTTTCCGGTGCACCTCAGCTTGGGCAACTTCCGCCTCACGTCTCGTGTGCGCGGCTTTGAGTTCCTCGACTGCTTGACGCAAATCCCCCCGAGCTGCCTCAAATGTCAACCGGGCTGCGAGTTCTCCCTCTCTGGCCGCTTCGAGGGTCTGATCAGCTTTCTCTCGCGCACTCTCGTCGACATCGGGGATGTCTTCCGAGTCCACCTCAGACAGCGCCCCGCGGCTTGTCTCTTCGGCTTCAATGGACTGTGCCAAAGAATCTTTGGCAAGCTCCAACCGTTCCGTCAGCCGCTCACACTCGGATCTCGCCGCTTGACGCATCGCCGACAGCCCAGACACTTTCTCCGAAAATTGAGACCTTTGGGCTTCCACTTCGCGTAGCTCGGCCAGACGCCTCTTTACCGACGCCTGAGCCTCCGCAAACTTTTCCTGCGCACTCTCAGCCTCACGATGAACGCGTTCCAAGGTGGTGGTGACATCTCGAAGGATTGCTGTTGCTTGGTCCCGCTCGGCACTCAACTCAACAATGCTCCGGGAGCGTCCAGCACCCGACTGCACGACAGTGTCGGAGAACACATCCCCAGCGACCGTGACAATGAGTGCGCCCTCGGGGAGGTCTTTACTGCGGGATGTCCAGTGCGTCGAAACGGCGTCTAAGCTTTCTGCGATGAACGTACTGCGGAGCACCCGCATCACCCCAGCAGGGCCCTTCACCACATCAGAGGCGGGAATCAACCCCGCCGGTGCAACAAGTGCGACAGGCGCGTCGTCGTCGGCGACAATCATGTCGACCCGGCCGTCAGTCCGGCCAGACACGCTCGACGCGACGCGGTAAGCATCTGACCTGCTCTCCACCAACAGTGCATCTGCGAGTGAACCTAACGCCCGGGCAACAGCTGCCTCATACCCGGGGGTAATGGTCAAAGCATCAGCAACACGCCCACGGATACCCGACTCTCCCGCCATGTCGGTCGGCAACGTGTCTGCCTCGATGGCGAGAGTCAACGCTGACACTTTCGCAGCCAACGAGTCCCGTTCCCGCTCAAGTTGGTGGGCGGTGGCGCGAGCGCTGTCAACACTTGTCGAAGCAGCTGACTCTTCATCCCACGCCTCTTGGAGTAGTCTTTCTGCTTCTTCGTAGGCGCGTTGTGTCTCAGCGTCTTCGCTGTCTCCAAGTTCTCGCCACTTCGCCTCAGCTTCGCTGAGGCGCTCCGTTGCGGCGCTCAATTGCGCATCAACTCGTTCGCGTTCAGCTTCAGCTGCTTCGACCCGAGAACGCGCCACCTCGCTGGCCGTGGTCAACTGCTGCCGCTCCTTCAGCCACTGGTTGCGCGCTTCTTGGGCCTGCTGAATTCGAGATTCGGCAGCCTGCTTGGCTGCGTGAGCTGTTGCGGTGTCTGCGGCGAGAATTCCGAGTGCGGATTCCGCCTCAGCTACAGCGGTCTCGCGGTCAGCGATGACGGACTCCAGCCGAGCAATTTCCTCATCGGTCACCGTCAAGACCACTAACTGTGCCTGGTCGCCTTCGGCAAGTAGGGCGGCGCGCTCAGTGGCGAGGGCGTGAAGGGAGGAAATTTTCTCGGCTGCTCGCCGAATGTCATAATCTTGCTGCCTGGCGCGGTCAACTGCGTCGTTGCCCAGTGAGGCTTCGAGCCGTTCGCGCTCTGCCTGAACAGTAGTCAGCTCGCCACTGACGACGGTGCGCTCGGCGTTCCGGTCTCCTTCGTCTTTAGCGAATGCCTCCAGTTGACGTTTCAGTGAGTTGACATCGTCGGCAAGAAGGCGCGACCGGGCATCTCTCGCAACCGCTTGAATAGTTTGAGCTTGCTTGGCCACTTGCGCTTGGCGGCCCAGCGGGGTGAGCTGACGGCGAATCTCTCCGGTGAGGTCATTGAGCCGGGTCAGGTTTGCTTCCATTGCTTCGAGCTTGCGCTGAGTTTTTTCTTTTCGCCGTCTGTGCTTCAAAATTCCAGCTGCTTCTTCGACAAAGCGACGCCGGTCTTCAGCAGAGGCGTGAAGGATGCTGTCTAACTGGCCTTGACCAACAATGACGTGCATTTCTCGACCCAAACCGGTGTCGCTCAAAAGCTCTTGAACATCCAACAGCCGGCACGGCTCCCGGTTGATCGCATATTCGCTGCCGCCGTGACGAAATAGTGTTCTCGAAATAGTGACTTCGGTGTAATCGATGGGGAGTTGACCGTCAGAGTTATCGATTGTCAGTGACACTTCCGCGCGGCCAAGAGGACCCCGCGATTGGGTCCCCGCGAAGATGACATCTTCCATCGACCCGCCGCGAAGAGTTTTCGCTCCCTGTTCCCCCATCACCCAGGCGAGTGCGTCAACAACGTTCGATTTTCCGGAACCGTTTGGACCGACAACACACGTAACACCTGGCTCGAACACGAACGTGGTCGGTTCGGCGAAAGACTTAAACCCCTTGATGGTCAGGGATTTGAGATGCACTGTTCCTCCGGGGCGGTGGCGCCAAACTAATTAGCTTCCCCTAACTTACCCGCTTGCGGCTCAAACGCTGGCAACGTGGGCAGCGGTGCGAAGAACGGTTCTGGAACGCTTCTTTCACCATGACAGTCCCACACTTCGCACACGGTTTGCCCTGCTGGCCATACGCGTTCAACGACTGGGAAAAATAGCCACTTTGGCCATTGACGTTCACATATTGCCAATCAAAACTCGTACCGCCATCGTCAAGCGCCTGCACAAAAACATCACGGATGGCGCCCAGCAGCTCCCGCACCTTTTGTGGTGTGAGGCCTGAACATTCCCGGTTGTAATGCAGCCCCACCCTCCAAAGTGCCTCGTCAGCATAGATGTTCCCCACGCCACTGACCAGAGTTTGGTCGAGCAGCGCTGACTTTATTCCTGTTTTTTTGCGACGAAGCCGTCGAATAAAGTCGTCATCACAAAAAGCTGGGTCGAGAGGGTCTCGTGAAATGTGTTGGGCGCGCGAGGGAATTACTGGCGCATCAGACCCTGAGCCACCGGGCTGACCATCGACTGTGGGGACAAGGTTGTCTAATGCCATGTAACCGAAGATGCGCTGATCAACAAAGCCCAACGTGACGGCGCCACTCGGAGGGCGAGAGAGGCCAAGAGTGATGCGACACAGTTTCCCAAAATCATCAGGAGTGTCACCAATCAGAATTTGACCAGACATTCCCAGGTGCGCAACCAGCGCCGTGTGATCATCATCGAGCTGCCACCACAAAAACTTTCCCCGCCGAACAATTCGTCGAAGTTTGCGCCCTTCAAGACGGTAAACGAAATCCTCGACGGGGCCAGGGTGGCGCTTCAGGGAGCGAAGCTCTGACACCCCAACCACGTCCACGACCCAATCACCAGTGAATGGCTCTAAGCCTCGGCGAACCACTTCAACTTCGGGCAGTTCCGGCACTACTGCCCTGTCAGAAAGGCGAGTGCACGCCTAGCTGCCTCAATTTCAGCGTTTTTTTTGCTGGATCCTTTGCCTTCGGCGAGAACTGTTCGCGGGTCTCCGGTTTGTGTCCATCCCGGCATGGTCACCTTTGCGGTGAACACTTTTTCATGGTCGGGACCGGTTTCGCTGAGATCATAGACAGGTGGCCCCACCTGTTGTTCAGCCGCCCACTCCTGTAGCGCAGTCTTCGGGTCCTGGTCAGCAGAAAACGTTGCTTCGTTCCTGACCATGTCGCCCCAGAGCCGCTCCACAAGAGCGTTTGCGGCGTCATGTCCTCGCGCAGAAAAAACAGCGCCAATGACAGCTTCAAGCGCGTCGGCAAGTAGAGATGCTTTTTCCCGGCCACCGGTGAGCTCCTCACCGCGACCCAATAACAAATACTCCCCCAGTCCAATGCGCCGGGCGATATCTGCGAGAGCGTTTGTGGACACGACAGTGGCTCGCCGTTTGGCGAGCTCGCCTTCGGGGATATCGCGATACGTGTCGTAGAGCAGCCAGGTCACTGATTGCCCCAGAACAGCGTCACCGAGAAACTCGAGGCGCTCGTTGTTTGCACCACCGCCGTTTTCGTAAGCAAAAGACGAGTGCGTCAGGGCAAGCCGCAAATCGGCTTCGTCGATGTCAACATCGAGCCGTCGCCGGAGATCACCGAGGGACGGCGTCGAAGCCGGGTTGCTGCCCATTGCCAGAAACGTTAGGCGTCGGAAACGCGACGACCCTTGTATTCCATGAACAGTGGGGTGCCAGCCTGGTCTTCCACCACGTGGGCGCGGTGGGGCAAGCGGTAAACGGTGCGACCGTTCTCCACACTTTTCACCAGGGTGGGAACTTCAGCCTTCCACTGCGAACGGCGTGCGTGAGTGTTCGCGCGGGACTTTTTGCGCTTGGGGACTGCCATGATATTTTTCTCTTCTTTTCTTCAGATGTGGGGGTATCCCGACTCGCCTCCGGGCGAGTTCTCGGGGAAGACGTCCTGGAGCTTTGTCCACCGGGGATCGATGGCTGTGGTGTCGGCGGCAGCCGACTCTGCGTCCCGTTTCTCACCCGTTTCCGGGTCTAATCCGGGGCAGTCAGACGAACAAACGGGTTGGAACGGGAGTTCCACGACCACCTGGTCTCTCACCACCTGGTCCAGGTCTATTTCGTCCTGAACCACCTCGTAATCGTAGCTGTCATCCGCCAAATACGCGAATAGCTCCTGAATGTTCGCAGAGATGGGGATCGTGGTGGGCTCTAAACACCTCACACAGTCAGCGTGTGCATCCGTTGTGATGGTGCCGGAAACCAGGATGCCCTCATGGACGCTCTCCAACATCAGTGACAGGTGAAGGGGCTCACCCTCCCGCACCACGCATACGGCTTCGCCGTAATGGGTCGGGGCGGCGACATCTTTTTCCAGGGTCTCTGACATTCCCGGTTTGTTCATGAGAGCTTTGACGGGAATCGCAAAAGGGTTAGTGGACACGAGCCCCGAGTCTACTGTGAGACGCTTGCAAAAACCTTGTCGAGAATGGCGAGACCCTCTCTCACCTGTTCTTCGCTGATAATCAGCGGGGGAACGACGTGCATGCGGTTTTCCGCGAAGAACCCGAGCACACCATGGTCCAACGCCGCCGTTTTCAGTTTCCCAATAAACGCCGCATCCACAGGGGTTTTCGTCGCCCGGTCTGACACCAGGTCCAACGCAAAGAACACACCGAGTCCGCGGACTTCGCCGATGACGTCGTGTTTGGCTTGCAGCTCGAGAAGCCCGGGGCCCAGCAGTGTGTCACCGATAATGCGAGCGTTTTCAAGCATGCCCTCGTCTTCCATCGCATCCAAAGCGGCAATGATGGAGGCCATTGCAAGTGGGTGGCCAGAGTAGGTGAGGCCACCCGGGAAAACGGTGTCGTCGAAGTGTTGTGCAATTTCAGGAGTGAAAATCACGCCACCTACCGGCACATAGCCAGAGTTCACCCCCTTCGCAAAAGCGATGAGGTCGGGGGTCACCCCAAATGGCTGATGGGCGAACCAATAGCCTGTCCGACCAAATCCAGCCATTACCTCATCGGCAATGTAGACAATGCCGTACTTGTCGCACAGCGCTCGCACACCTTGCAAATACCCCGGTGGCGGAACCATGATTCCGGCCGTGCCCGGAACACTTTCCAACAACAATGCTGCGATGGTTTGCGGGCCTTCCGACTGAATCACCCGTTCAAGGTGGTGAAGGGCGCGCTCAGATTCTTGTTCTTCACTGGCGGACCAGAATTCGCTGCGATAAAAAAAAGGCCCAAAAAAGTGCCGGTGGCCTCGGGAATACTCGTTCGGCATTCGACGCCAGTCACCGGTCGCGCCAATGGAAGCGCCCGTGTTGCCGTGATAGCTGCGGTAGGTGGAGAGCACCTTGTCGCGCCCAGTGAACAGCCTCGCCGCCCGAACAGCATTCTCCACAGCATCAGCACCCCCGTTTGTGAAGAACACTTTCGAGTAGGCACTTCCGGCTTTTTCAAGAATCTTCTTCGCCGCAATACCCCTCTCCAGCACGGCATGCTGGGGAGCAACGGTGGCCAGTTTTTCTGCCTGCTCTTGGATTGCTTTCACCACTTTGGGGTGCGAATGGCCAATATTGGTGTTCACCAATTGGCTCGAAAAATCGAGAAGGCGCCGGCCGTCGTGGTCAAAGACTTCGCACCCGGAGGCATGGGAAATGACGAGGGGTTTGAGCGCCCCCTGGGCAGACCAGGAGTGAAAAACGTGTTGGCGGTCGAGGTCAAAAGCCTCCTGGTTTGTTCCAAGAGTCTTACTCACGAGTTATCGTCCCTTTTCTCACCACTCGCCCGCGGAGTGGTTGCCATAAGCCTAAACGTAAATCCTCAGGGAAGTTCGTGACGTTGGAAAAAATCTCTCACCGATGGGGGAACATAGGGGCTGACGTCACCGCCCAGACTTGCGACCTGTCTCACTAGGGAGCTTGACACATGAGCGTGGGCCGGGTCGGGGAGCATAAACATGGTCTCCACCGCCGCCAAATTGCGGTTCACAATAGCCATGGGGGTCTCGTAAGACACGTCCACTTGAGACCGGATTCCTTTCAGCAAGACTTTCGCTCCAACATCGGTGCAATAGTCCACCAGCAACCCAACATTCCAACTGGTCACCACCACCGACTCGGAGAGTCCTTTTTCCCGGACAGCTTCTTCCAACAGGCTGACCCGCTGGGCGATGGGAAGCATCGCTGATTTATCAGGGTTATGCACAACAACAACGTGGAGTTCGTCAAAAAGGTTTGCCCCGCGGGCAATAACGTCAAGATGCCCCAGGGTGACGGGGTCAAAAGATCCGGGGACAACAGCGACCAAAGACATGGCACAAGCCTATCCGCAGGCGTGTTTCTCGCGGGTAAACGCCGCCTAAGAATTTCCCCTGTCAGCTTTTCGACAAAAATTCCCGTTCCCGATCCTCGAGCCGTCGATCGAGCGCCTGCCGCAGGGCGGGAACATCGGCGAGGTCCGGGGACGCGTCGAGGGTGGCTTTCGCGACCGACCGAGCTTTCTCAATGAGCTCGTGATCTTTTCTCACCCGTAACAGTCTCAAACCACTTCGGCCACCCGACTGGCGAACCCCCAACACGTCCCCTTCGTGTCGAAGCTCCAAGTCGATATGTGACAGTTCAAAACCGTCGGTTGTTGATGCCACAGCATCTAACCGCTGTCTCGCAAGGGTGTCTTGTGGTTGCCGGGACACCAGTAAGCACAGGCCGGGGTGACTTCCCCGGCCCACCCGCCCACGAAGCTGGTGTAACTGGCTGATACCAAACCGGTCAGCATCCATGACGACCATCATGGTGGCGTTGGGCACATCAACGCCCACCTCGATGACAGTGGTCGCAACAAGCATGGACACCTCGCCAGACGCAAACCGTGTCATCGCCAAATCTTTTTCCTCAGCCGGTAACTTGCCGTGAACAATCGCAGTGGTCACTCCGGAAAACTCTGGCATCTGGGTGATCTCTGTGTGCATGCCCGTGACACCAATCGCAGGCAACTGTGTATCCGTCGACTCTTCGTCGCCGCTCTCCTGCCCCACAACACCGTCTGCCACTTCACCCGGCTCGATAGCAGGACACACCACGAACACTTGACGGCCCTGACCAATTTCTTCCTTCGCCCTCGCCCACACCCGCCCATACCAGTCAGGCGTATCGTCGAGGGCAACGACGTGGGTGGTGATGGGGTGACGTCCCGATGGAACATTCGAAATGGTCGACACATCCAAATCGCCAAAAACAGTCATGGCTACCGTCCGTGGGATGGGGGTCGCAGTCAGCACCAAAAGGTGTGGGTGCGACCCTTTTTGGCGCAGTTGATCTCTTTGCTCCACCCCGAAACGGTGTTGCTCATCGATCACCACCAGTCCCAGATCAGCGAACTGAACAGTGTCAGACAACAGTGCGTGTGTCCCCACCACCAACAACGACTGGCCAGATGCCGCCATCAACAACGCCTTCTTCTTTTCCGCCGTTGTCAGCGACCCGGTGAGCAACACCGGACGAACTTTGCCGGCCAGGTCGGGCCCCAGAGTGTGGTGGATGGAGCGAAAATGCTGGGTGGCTAACACTTCTGTGGGGGCAAGGAGAGCTGTTTGCCCACCGCTTTGGGCAACTTGCAACAGTGCTCGAATGGCAACAACCGTCTTCCCCGAGCCCACTTCACCGTGAACGAGGCGGTGCATGGGGTGACCAGACTCAAGGTCGGCGCTAATTTCTTTCCCGACGTGAACCTGGTCGTCGGTGAGAGTAAACGGCAGGTGCTCGTCAAACTGTGTGACGAGATGTCCAGGTGACCTGACAGTGCTCCCCACGCTCAAGGCTTCTTGGCGTTGTTGCAAAAGGGCCAGTTGCAACACAAACGCTTCGTGAAAGCGAAGGGTGTCTCTGGCCTGCTGCCACTGCTCAGTGGATTCCGGCTGGTGAATGTAGCGAACAGCGGTGTTTTTGTCGAGCAGGCCCTCGGAGGCCACAATGCTGTCTGGAACAGGATCGTCCAGCGGCTCCAACTGTTCAAGAACAATGCCAATTGCTCGGGCAATTTGCCAACTGGCGAGAGTCGACGTGGCAGGGTAAAGGGGAATGGGCGTGTTCGCCCACTTTTCCGATTCTTCCCCGCTGATGTCGCCGGAAAAGAGCTCATAGTCGGGGTGGGTGAGTTGTTTTCCCCCGCGAAAGGCTCCAACTTTCCCGGCAAAGATTCCCCGAACACCGGGGTGAAGGTCTTTTTTTCGCCACGCCTGATTAAAAAACGTCAACGTAATCAGTCCGGTGCCATCGGTGATGGCGACCTCCAGCAACGATCCTCGACGCTGGCGCATAGGTCTTTCACTGACCGACACCACTTCGGCAACGATACTGACCGGCTCGCCAAGGGGCGTTCCCTGCAAGCTGGTCAACTCTCCGCGGGTCGCATACCGCCTCGGGAAGTGTTCCAACAGGTCGGACACCAGGGTGTATCCAAAGGCACGCTGAATTGTTTTGGCCGACCGGTCGCCGACCACATCTTTCAGTGCGGTTCTCTCTGTCACACCCACACACCTCACGGTACACAGGTGAATGGCTCTTCGTCGGATACCGTGGGGCTGTGACGCGAATCATTGCGGGTCAGGCGGGTTCACTGCGGTTGGAGGTCCCTCAAGGTCCCACCCGGCCGACCAGTGAACGGGTGCGCGAGGCCATGTTTTCAGCCATCGAACACCTCGTTCACCTTGACGGCGCAAGAGTTCTTGACCTCTACGCCGGTTCAGGGGCTCTCGGGCTCGAAGCTGCCTCGCGCGGCGCCACACATGTCACCTGTGTTGACTCGTCCAAGAAGGTCCGACCCGTGTTGGCCTCCAACATTGCCAAAATTCAACGGTCTTTGGGGGAGGGCCACACTTTTTTGGCGGTCACGTCACCGTCAGTCACCTACTGTGAAAACATTCCTCCTGGCGTGTTTTTCGACCTGGTGATGATGGACCCTCCGTATGACGTTGCGCCCTCGGAGATTATTGACTGTTTGGAGGCGCTAGGAAAGAATCTCAGCGGTGACAGTCTGGTCGTTGTCGAGCGGGCAAAGAAAAGCCAGGAACTGCTGTGGCCCGAATCCTTCCAAGTCATCAAAGAAAAAACCTACGGCGATACGGTGGTGTTTTTGCTCACTCACCGGCGGTAAGGATCCCAGCCACCCAGGTCCTCGCTGGGAACCTCAGCGTTGATGGTCACCACCCCGGGCCGATCCGAACCGTCCACCACTCGTCCCACAACCACAAACCCCTCCGGAACATCAAAACCTGCCGGAAAACAAGCGAGCAGTCCATGGTCTTCACCTCCGGTCAACGCGTGATGATCGGGGATGGCGCCACTGTCAAAATCCATCGACACTCCGCTTGCTTTTGCCATTCGCCTTGCGTCAAGGAGCAAACCATCACTCACATCCATCATCGCGGTCGCCCCCGCCAGGGCCGCCAAGGGCCCCAGGTGGAGAGGCGGTGTGGGACGAAGGTGCCACATCACCGCATCAGATGTTTCACGAAGGAGCGCGGGGTTAGCTCCTGGGTCGAGAAGCTCTGCAAGCCCCCTCGAGGAAAGCCCCAGATGCCCGGCATGGGCAACAACATCGCCGGGTGTTGCGCCGGACCGTGTCACAGGTCCGCGACCTTCCATATCCCCCACCACGGTGACAGACAGCATCACCACAGACGCACTAGACAAATCGCCACCCCATACTCCGCAGCCCGGAGCCATGCTCTCTAAACCGGCGCTGACTCCTCGAGCAATGTCTTCGACGGCAGAAATTCCCATCGTGTCGGGCATTGCCAGTCCAATGATGACCCCTTTGGGCGCTGCGCCCATCGCCGCCACATCAGCGAGGTTGCTCGCCATCGCCTTCCACCCCACATCAAAACCTGTCGACCACTCCACGCGAAAATCTGGCCCCTCGACCATCAGATCCATTGTTGTCACCAGCGAATCGCCGGTCCAAGTGACGACCGCCGCATCGTCTCCCGGGCCAATGTGGACTCCCCGGCCGGGTGTCAGAAGGGGAAGAATACGCTCCAAAACAGCTTGTTCTCCCAGGTCTGCGACGGTCGGTAATTGGGTCCAGGCGGAGGGCATGACACCACGGTAGCCTGTTGTGTGTGTGGAAGAAGGTGTTGACGGGGTGTCTTGCCCTCGCCACAGTGATTCCTCTCGCCGCCTGTTCTCCAACAGTCCGGCTGGAACCGGCAGATCTGTCGAACGCCGTGGAATGCGCGAACATGATGGTGCGACTTCCGGATACCGTCGACGGCCTGGAACGCAGACGGGTTGATGCCCAATCAACAGCCGCCTGGGGTCTCCCGACTGCTGTGTTGCTCCGGTGCGGTGTCCCCCGTCCTGGCCCCTCCACGCTGCTGTGTGTCACTGTCGACGGTGTGGACTGGCTGATTGACGAAGGGGATGCGCCGCGCTTCGTGTTCACGACGTTCGGCTTAGACCCAGCCACCGAAGTGATCGTCGACTCTGAGTTGGCTTCGGGCACCGCTGCACTTCGAACAGTATCGGGAGCTGTCGCCGCACAATCCGAACCGGTTGCCCGATGTGTGGATGCTTCGGACATTTTGAGCGACTAACTTAGCCAGACATTCCTGTCAGTTTTTGGGCGATTCCTCCCGCTGAGCGAAGAGCGACACCTTGGGAAAACCCTGCCTGTGGCCACACCACTCGGTGTTTTACTGCCTCGGTGAGAGCGTCGTGGAGGACGTGGAACGCCGTCGTCGTCTGCGTCCACAAATACAGTGACAGCGCCCCCGGGATGGTGTTGACTTCGTTGACAAAAAGGTCCCCCGTCGCCTCGTCCCACAACAAATCCACCCGGACAACCCCGGTCAACCGGGTGACGTCTGCCACCTGCCGCACCAACTCTTCGGCCCGTTTCGACAACTCTTGAGGAACATTGGCCGGAAACTCGCGCGGCGCGTGGGTGAGACCCCCGCCGGATCCCTGCAAATACTTTTCCTGGTAGCTGTATAACCCCGTGGCGCTTGCGGTGTCTCGAAGGGGTCTCTCCAGCGGGGTGAATTGCAGCTGCGGGTAGGTTCGGAAAGCAATGTTGAGATCGACAAGCTCTGGCCTGTAAGGCTCAACAACAGCACCATTTTTCAAGTGAACACTCGACATCAACGCTTTCGCCGTGTCAAGGTTCTCCACCACCTCAATGCCGATTGATGACCCTCCGAAGCGGGGCTTCACAATATAGGGGCCAGGGAAAGCCGGGGGGTGCATGTCGGACAGGTGGGTGCGGGGCAGAGTGGGAATGCCTGCTCCGGCCATCATCGCGCCAAAGGCCAGCTTGTCCATACCTACAGCACCCGCATAGAGGGTGGACCCGGTGTGGGGGATATCAAGAAGTTCCATCACAAAGGCAGCGCCGCCGCCTTCACCAGCGCCCCCGTGAAAACACAGCAGGGCAGCCTCAAGGCCAAGTTTTTTGTGGCCAAGGCCCTTTTTCACCCAAAACCCGGCAGATTCACCGATTTTGACCTCGAGGGCCTGGGCTCCTGGAGGCGGACCTTCGAGATAGTCTTTCGCTTCAGTATTTTGGGGAACCTGATGCCACACCCCTGACGGAGAAAAATAGATCGGCACCACCTGGTATCCGCCGTCGGCCAGAACACGTTCTGCCTGCAAACCGGTGAGAATAGAAATTTCGTGTTCGGGGCTTGGCCCGCCAAAAATAACGGCAACTGTTCCCAGGCTCATCGGTTGTCCTCACTGGTTGCCCGAATGGGTTTAGGGATAGTGATCGGGCAGGTCGTTTTCGTAGAGGATAACGTCAAATTCAGCCGCAGATTCGGTAACAAACCGGACAGCCTGATTCCGGGTCAGGAAAGTTGTCGTGCTGTCGCCTCCGCCCGCCACCAACGCACTGCGATTTGTGAGCCCAACAGGAACCAACTGCCCGCCCAAGTCCGCTACCAATTCGCCCAGTTGGCGGTTTCTCTCCTCCTGGACGGGCCCCAGTTCAACCATGCCCGGGGTGACAACAAAAAATGTGCCTCCCCGTTTGGACGCGAGAGCAGCGGCTGCTTCGACTGCTCGTTTCGCTCCTATCGGGTTGGAGTTATACGTGTCATCGATAACGGCGACACCCTTTGGTGTTTCAGCAACTTCCGTTCGGTGAGCCGCGACAGGGAAAGAAAGTGTTTGAGGGATGGCGAGTGACGCGGGAATATCGAGCGCCCACGCAATTCCCAGGGCCACAGCGACATTGACCGGGTGGGTGAGACCCTCCAATTCAATAGTTTCGGGCAGTGCGTCGAGCCCATAACGAACCACGCCCGCTTCGGGGTCAATCGATACGTCGGCTTCGAGCCCTTCGGCGCTGACGGTGACAACAATCGTTCCGCGGGAGCGGCACGTGTCAGCAAGGCCGACAAGCTCCGGCTGGTCAACCGGCAACACCACCACCGACGCATTTTCGGTGATCTCCGATTTGGCTCGGAAAATTGCTTCTGTGGAACCCAGTCTTTCCAAATGGGCTTCGCCAATCACCGTGATGGCGGAAATATATGGCGGGAAGTGGTTGATGAGCTCCCGGATGCGCCCCTCAGCGTTCATCCCCATTTCAGCAACAAACACTTCAGTTCCGGGCGTGAGTTTTTCATTAACAGACTTCGATAAACCCATCATGTTGTTGAAACTCGCCGGCGAAGCCAACACTGAATACTTGGTAGACGCGAGATGAGCAACGTAACCCTTGGTGGAGGTTTTGCCGTATGACCCGGTGATGGCGACAATTTGGGGGTTTACTTTTTGCAGCCTCTCTTTCGCCTGGTTCAGAAACTTCCTTTGAGCAAGCTTTTCCAGCGGCCACATCAGAGCTGTTCCCGCGTCAACAAGAAGGGCCAGCAAGAAAATGGGCACCAATATTCCTGCCGGGCCAAGCAGGTAGACACTCGCCCCACCAACAATCGCAAGGAAAAACAGTGTGGCCATTGCCAACCGGATGAGCCGACCGGTCAACGCCAACGGTTTTGTTACTCCCCGAATGGGAAGCCGCCACGGCGCCCACATGGCCACCAGAGGGGCCAGGGGAATGAGCCACGCCAGTTGCGCAACACCGAGCACGTGGGCGAACACACCCACGAGAGCCAGTACTAACGACACCACCCACAACACGACGGTGAATGGGCGCCTAGACAACCAGAGTCGCTCAACTCGGAGGGTTTCCCCCGGCAAATACTGGACCCTTTGTGCGACCCGCAACCATCGAGACAATCCGGCAGTCAGCGCAACGACACCTGTCGCAAGTGTGGCGACAAAAATGATTGTGGCGGTTGAGACCATCAGTGGTCAGCCTTTCCTAGCGGCGTCGCTACAGCTTTTGTAATTGCCCGAGCGAGTGCGGTTTCGAGTTCCTGGTCAAGAAGATGGGCAGAGCCGCTCACCACGGTGAGGGTCGATGCGGCCAGAACGCTGTCCGCTTTTTCCGCCAGGGTCAGGGGCGCTGGGGCATCATTTTTGCCCCACACCAATTCGACGTGGTGGTCGATCCGTGCCAAGTCATCGAAATAGTCTTCGTTGACTGCTTTCACTAACACCTGACGCATAACCCCTTGAGCAGCCCGGTAGTCAGCAGAACCAAACTGTTGGCGAAGTTTGTCGACCCGTTTTTCTGTGACCAGGCCCACTGAGTGAAGGGTTTTTGCCAATCGCAGTTGCAGTGGCGGTTTCTTCTGCGAATGGCGTTTTCCGAAGGGAACCCCCGTGAGCACCATCGACTTCACCAAGTGGGGATAGTGTGCAGCTAGTCGGACGGCGATACGGCCGCCAAACGAGTGGCCGACAATCACCGGTGGGCGCTTGGGGTCGATACCCTGCGTCAACCACGTTGCGTAATCTCCGGGTGACCATGGTTCCGGTGGCGGTAGGGCTGAGCCGAAACCGGGAAGGTGAACGGCGAGTGCATTCATTCCCGCCAAGATTGTCGAAAAATCTTTCCCCGTTCGCCCCCACCCGTGCAGGGCAATCACATCAACAGGGCCATCACCGAAACGCTCGGCAACAATGGCGCCCTGGGCGAGACTGGTCAGCACTCCCCTACTCTCCCACGACCTCGTCGGAGTCTGTGGCAAGGTGCGGCGCGAGCTCTCTGGGGTTCAGTGTTCCCTCCAATACCTGTCCCACCTGGAAGATAATTGGCATGGTCACCCCACGTGACTCGGCTAGCTCGAGGATTGGCGCGACAGCTTGGATTCCTTCAGCTGTTTGATTCATTCGTCTCACCACGTCCGCTAATTGGAAACCTTGCCCAAGTAAACGCCCGGCGGTGTTATTTCGAGACAGGGGCGACTCGCAGGTTGCGATCAGGTCACCCAATCCCGCGAGGCCCGCCATCGTTTGAGGCTCTGCACCAAAAGCGGCGGCAAATGCGCTGATCTCGGCGAGTCCGCGGGTAATGATTGACGCTTTCGTGTTTTCCCCGTACCCCACACCGTCGGCAATGCCCACGGCAAGAGCAATGAGGTTTTTTAGTACCCCGCCAAACTCTGTTCCCACGACGTCATAGTTCACGAAGGTTCGAAAGTAGTCGGTGCGGCAAGCGGTGGCGACTGCTTTTGCGACGTCCCGGTTTATCGACGAGGCGACAGACGCGGTGGGTTGTTCTTTTGCTATTTCCAAGGCAAGGTTTGGGCCCGACAAGACGGCGATTTTTTGTGGGTCGACACCTCCGGCCTGTTGAATTACTTCAGACATTCGAAGGCCGGTGCCCGCTTCAACGCCTTTCATCAGACTGACGACGATTGGCGCCTGGGCCAAATCGGATTGGGTCGCCTCCAAGTTTGCTCGGAGGGACTGGCTGGGAACAGACCAGAAGACGATGTCGGCACCATGAATTGCTTCTGACACGTCAACGACAGCTCTCACGTTAGACGGCAAATTGATACCGGGAAGGTAGTCAGAGTTTCTCGATGTTTCGTTGATTTCTCTGGCCAGTTCGGGGCGCCGTGCCCACAGAGTGACGTCGTTGCCACCGTCACCCAACACTTTGGCCATGGTGGATCCCCAGGAACCTGAGCCCAAAATACTCACTCGGGTTGTCATGATTGCCCTTCCCGTTTCGCCCTCGGACGACCACTGCCGGCCGGGGGGTGTTCGCCTCTCAACTCACCCAGTAGGCGGCTGATTTCTGCCATCAGGTCATCGGTGGCGTCTTGCAGAAGTTCGCGGGTAATCGGCCTGTTTCGATACCGGTCAAGGTCCATTTCTGGGCCGACTAACACATCAACTTTGGGGCGGGGAATCAGTCGAATTTTTGCTTCATATCTGCCCATGAAACTCTGTGACCCCCAGTGGGCTGCCGGGTAGACAGGGATACCACCCTCTAAAGCCATTCTCACGGCCCCCGTCTTTCCCGACATCGGCCACAAATCAGGGTCTTCGGTGAGGGTCCCCTCCGGGTAGATAATCACCCCTTGGCCTTTTTCCACCAACCGCTTTGTCGCTTCCAAGGGTTGGTGTGTTTTCGCATTCGCGCCCCGCTCAACCGGAATGTGACCGGCGGCGCGAAGATACACCCCCAACACCGGGACGCGGAACAAAGATGCTTTGGCGAGAAACCGAGGGATGCGGCCAAGCCGCCACGTGGCGACACCCATGATCACCGGGTCGGCTTCGGAATAGTGGTTGGGAGCGAGAATGAAGGGACCGGTTTGGGGTAGTGCCGACTCGGGACGAATCCGAAGCGTAATGATGGCCCGAAAAAGGGGCAACACCACCATCTGGGTGAGTCTCCAGATGACTCCCGGGCCTCGCTGCCTCGTCCACGCCACAGTTAGCCAACCCGTGGTTCAAACGACGCACCCAATCCCGCCAGTTTGGGCAACAGGTGTTCGTAGCCGCGGGAAATAATGCCCACGTTTTCGACAGTGCTCTGTCCGTCTGCAGCGACAGCCGCAATCACGTGGCTAAAGCCCCCACGAAGATCGGGAACCCTGACCGTGGCGCCGTGCAGGGGGGTGGGCCCAGTGATCACCGCGGCCTGTTCGAGGGGCCGTCGCGGAACCCGCCGAGTAATGGACGCAATGCCCTCCTTATGAACGGTGATGTTCGCCCCCATGTCGATGAGCGCGTCGGTGAAGCCAAAGCGATTCTCATAGACAGTTTCGTGAACGATTGACACTCCCTCTGCCTGCGTCAAAGCAACCACCATTGGTTGTTGCCAATCGGTCATAAACCCCGGGTGAACATCGGTTTCAATGACGACCGGTTGAAGGGCAGATCCCGGGTGTCGAAATTCGATGCCATCATCGGTGACGGTGAATTCGCCACCCACTTTTCGATAAACGTTCAAGAACGTCATCAGTTCCTGCTGTCTGGCCCCTCGAACAAAAATGGTGCCCCGAGTGGCGAGTGCTGCCGCCGCCCAGCTAGCCGTTTCACTCCGATCAAAAATAGCGGTGTGACGGTATCCGGAGAGAGAGTCAACGCCCTCAATCAGGATGGTGCGGTCTGTTTCTACCGAAATGATGGCACCCATTTTTTGCAAAATAGCAATCAGGTCGGTGATTTCCGGCTCGATGGCGGCGTTTCGAAGCTCGGTGACGCCGGCCGCTCGAACAGCGGTCAACAACACTTGTTCGGTTGCGCCGACGCTGGGGTAGGGCAGGTCGACCTGGGCACCCGTCAGGCGCCTCGGGGCTCGGAGGGAGATTCCTTCGTGGCTTTTTTCGAGCTCTGCCCCAAAAGCGCGAAGGGCGTCCAGGTGGAAGTTAATGGGGCGGTCACCAATCCGGCAACCCCCCAGGTCAGGAATGAACGCTTCCCCCAACTGGTGAAGAAGTGGACCGCAGAAAAGAATGGGAATCCGGGATGACCCCGCGTGGGCATCAATTTCAGCGAAGTGGGCTGATTTCACTCCCCGCGGGTCAAGAGTCAACTCACCACTCGCACTGTCCGTGACGAGAACGGCGTGCGCTTCAAGAAGCCCCCGGACAACCGCCACATCGCTAATGCGGGGCACGTTGCCTAACACGCTGGGTTGGTCAGCAAGGAGAGCCGCAACCATCGCTTTCGTGACAAGGTTTTTTGCACCGCGAACATCGACAGAACCCAGCAGCGGTTTTCCACCATAAAAATCAACCGTGTCGACGCCGGCAAATTCATCCGACACGACCGGCACCGCAGGCTCGGTTGACACGTGGTTCACCTAAGCTCCAGGCACCGGCAAAGTCGTGGGGAGCCACGGTTCTCGGCGTGATTCAAAACGATCAATCTCATCGTTATGGCGGAGGGTGAGACCAATGTCATCAAGCCCCTCCATCAATCTCCAGCGGGTGTAATCGTCGATGTCAAAGGCTGACACCACCGCTCCACACCGTACCTCACGCTGTGCCAAATCAACGGTTACCGGGATGTTCGGTGTGGTTTCCACCACTTCCCACAAAGCCTCCACAACGCTGTGTGGAACCTGGGCGGTGACAAGGCCTTGCTTTCCCGAGTTTCCCCGGAAAATGTCACCAAAGCGGGACGAAATAACCGCGTCAAAACCAAAATCGCGAAGCGCCCATACTGCGTGTTCCCGGCTAGACCCGGTACCAAAGTCCGGGCCGGCAATCAGAATTTTCGCCGACTGGTAGGGCTCGATATTGAGAACAAACTCCGGGTCTTGGCGCCACTGATGGAAAAGACCGTCCTCGTAACCGGTTTTGGTGACACGCTTGAGAAACTGTGCCGGGATGATTTGGTCCGTGTCGACGTTTGAGCGGCGAAGGGGGGCTCCCCCTCCGGTGATAACGGTGACTTTGTCCATTACGCGCCCACCTCCGCTGTCTCGCTGACATCTGAGGGGCTAGACAGTGTGCCCCGAATAGCAGTGGCCGCGGCAACAAGCGGGGACACCAGGTGGGTGCGACCGCCTTTCCCCTGTCGACCCTCAAAATTCCTATTCGATGTGGAGGCGGCTCTCTCGCCGGGTTGCAGCTGGTCAGGATTCATCCCCAAGCACATCGAACACCCGGCAAATCTCCACTCAGCACCAAACTCTTCAACGATTTTGTCAATGCCTTCCGCTTCTGCTTCGAGGCGAACGCGGGCAGAGCCGGGAACTACCATCACCCGCACACCGTCAGCCTTCTTCTTACCTTTGATGATGCTGGCAAAAGCACGAAGATCGTCGAGTCTGGAGTTTGTGCAAGACCCCATGAACACGACGTCAACGGGGATGTCTTTCATCGGGGTTCCGGGAGTGAGCGCCATATATTCCAAAGCACGCTCAGCCGCGTGCCGATCGGCTTCGTCGGTAAAGCTCTCCGGCCCGGGGACGACGTCATTCAACGACACTCCCTGCCCCGGGTTTGTCCCCCACGTCACAAAGGGTTCGAGTTCGTTGGCGTCCAAAAACACTTCCGCGTCAAAAACGGCGTCGTCGTCAGTGCGAAGCGTTTTCCAGTACTCGACAGCGGTCTCCCAGTGTTCGCCCTGGGGGGCGTGTGGTCGGCCCTTCAAATACTCAAAAGTGGTCTCGTCGGGGGCGACCATTCCCGCCCGTGCACCTGCCTCAATAGACATGTTGCAAATGGTCATTCGGCCATCCATCGACAGTGACCGAATAGCACTGCCGCGATATTCGAGCACGTATCCTTGACCACCGCCCGTGCCAATTTTTGCAATGACCGCCAAGATGATGTCTTTGGCGGTGACACCTGGCCGAAGTGTTCCCTCGACAGTAATCGCCATGGTTTTGAAGGGTTTCAACGGAAGAGTTTGTGTGGCCAATACGTGTTCAACTTCGCTGGTACCAATGCCAAAAGCCATCGCACCAAATGCGCCGTGAGTAGACGTGTGACTATCGCCACACACCACGGTGATTCCGGGCATGGTCAAACCGAGCTGCGGGCCAACGACGTGGACGATGCCCTGTTCGATGTCTCCGAGGGAGTGAAGGCGGATGCCGAATTCTTCCGCGTTTTTCCGGAGTGTCTCAATCTGCAATCTGGAGGTTGGTTCGGCGATGGGTTTGTCAATATCAATGGTCGGCGTGTTGTGGTCTTCAGTGGCAATGGTGAGGTCCGGCCTGCGAACGGGGCGGCCTGCGTGACGCAGCCCATCAAAAGCTTGCGGGCTGGTCACTTCGTGAACCAAGTGCAGGTCGATGTAGATGAGGTCGGGTTCGCCATTTTCGCCACGTTTGACCAGGTGGGATTCCCACACCTTTTCAGCGAGAGTCTTACCGCCACTCACAGAAACCACCACCTTTGATTTTCGCTATTCCAGATTGCTCGAGGCTTCCCCACCACAGGTCACCTCGCGAGCCACAGACTGCCTCTTAGGGTAACACCGGAGACTGGCGTCTACTTGTCCTCATCGACGCGCCTCGGCAGCTGGATGGCGCCGGTTTCGACGTCTTTTCGCAGTTTGATGAGGCTCGCTGTGACCGCAACCGTCATTGCCATGACGATGACGGCGAGAGATTCCCACGTGCCAATGTCTGGCGCCCAGGGAACATTCTCGCCGCCGTTAATGAAGCCCAGCTCGTTTTCGTGGAGAGCGTGCAGAAGAAGCTTCACGCCAATAAAGGTGAGGATAAAGGCAATGCCGAAGTGAAGGTAGGCAAGTTTGTCGATGAGGTGACCCAGCAAAAAATACAGCTGTCGCAGCCCCATGAGGGCAAACACATTGGCGGTGAACACAATGAATGGGCTCTTGGTGATTCCATAAATTGCGGGAATCGAATCAACAGCAAACACCAGGTCGGCTGTTCCCAAGGCAATTAACACCGCGAGAACTGGTGTCCAGCGCTTGCGGCCGTCAATGGTGATTTGCAACTTTATGCCGTCATATTGGTCAGTCATGTCCAGTCGGCGTCTGAGAAAGCCGATCAGTTTATTTTCCCTCTCCACATCATCGTCGCGGCCGGAGAAAAACTGCTGCAACCCAATAACGAGGAGAAATAATCCAAACAGGTAGAAAATCCAACTGAAGTTTGCAATAAGTGCAGCCCCCAAGAGGATGAAAATGCCGCGGAAAACAATCGCCATCAAGATTCCGATCATCAACACTTCTTGCTGGTATTTCTTTGGAACGGCAAAAAAGCCAAGAATGAGGACAAAAACGAAGAGGTTGTCAATGGACAGGCTGTATTCGGTCACCCAACCGGCCAAAAATTCGGCCCCGTATTTTGGCCCGGCAACAACAAACATTAGCCCCGCAAAAATGAGCGCCAACGTCACATAAAACGCGACCCACAGGGCCGACTCTTTCACCGATGGATGGTGAGGCCTCAAGACCGCGTAGGTGAGATCGCCCAACAAAACGATGGTGATGGCAATGAGGGACCCAATTTCAAACCAGAGAGGAAGCTCTACCGTCACAGAAACTTCACCTTCCTCCCAGGCCTCTCAGGGACACCTCAAGCCTAACGAGGGACCCGCCAAGAAAATGGTGAGGCCTCCCACCCCGATAGGGGGTGGGAGGCCGGTGGTGACCCCAGCGGGATTCGAACCCGCGTTACCGCCGTGAGAGGGCGGCGTACTAGGCCGCTATACGATGGGGCCGTCTCGCAACGTGTCTCAGTATCGCATGGGCCGGGCCCTTCATCAAAACCCGGGCGCCTCGGCTAGGACGGGCAGTATTCCCGGCAACACCCGAATGTCAACGGGCAGTGGCCCCACCCGCTCACCATCGGCGTAACCGACAATGTCGTCCACCTCAATGCGAACGCTTTGAGCCGGACGGATAGTGACAGCGGGGTGGTCAAGGTGTGAACCGGAGAACACTTTCGGGTAAAGCTTCACAAAAGACCCTCGACCAAGTGGTGCGACGGTGAACACCTGCAAGACACCATCGTCGATGGCGGTGTCCGGCACAATTCGCATTCCTCCGCCAAAACTTTCCGCGTTCGCCACCGCCACCAAGAGTGCTTCTTGCTCATAACAATGATTGTCAACAGTGAGTCGGTAGGACCGGGCTGTCAGAGTAGACAGCTCTAAGAGCATGGCCACCGTGTATCTGCTGGTTCCGCGGGGAAAACGAAGCTGGTTTGCCCGTTCGTTGACCAACGCATCGAAACCGGCTGAATACACCGCGCCAAACCTGCTCACGACATCGCCGTGGCGGGCCTCACCCAGGTCGATGCGACGAGGGCCCGACCCAAGTGAGCGAACAATGTTGTCAACCGCTGACAGGGGATTAGCTTGGTCCATGCCCACCGCACGGGCAATGTCATTGCCGGTGCCCGCGGGAACGATTCCCAACGGGGTATCGGGATGATCCATCAACACCTGAAGGGCAGTGTGAACCATCCCATCGCCGCCCACCACAATCAGTGCCCCATGAGGATTATCCAACCGTCTGCGAAGAGCACTGCGGAGTTCACCATCGCTCCCGCAAACAATAACGTCGACGGTGAAGCCACGGCCTCGGAAAGCATCCACCGTTTCCTCTGCAAGCTTCTTCGCTTTGCCTTTGCCCGAAGTGGGGTTCACGGCAACCACTAACGCGTGAGATGACGGCTGTGCCATGGGATAACAATAGGGTGTTGCCGAGTCCGATTGGATAGATTTTATTTATGCCGTCTCGCCGCGTGGTGATCGCTCCAGACTCGTTCAAAGGCACCATGAGCGCCCAACAGGCGGCCCGAACAATTGCTGCCGGGTGGGCGGACGCCAGACCCGGCGACGACGTGTCTATTTTTCCGATGGCTGATGGCGGGGAGGGCACACTCGACATCGTAAAAAGCGCCACTCCCGGCTCTCGAGTAGTCGAGGTTGGTGTGGTGAATGGGCCTGATGGGAAACCGACACCCAGCCACTACCTGGCCCTTGATAGCAAAACGGCTCTCGTGGAATTGGCGGTGAGCGCAGGAATCACCCTCATGAATCCGCTGAACGCCTTGACAGCAACCACCCGTGGGCTTGGCGAAACAATTCGCGCAGCCCTTGATGACGGGATTCGGCACGTGATTATTGCACTGGGTGGCTCAGCCAGCACCGACGCCGGTATGGGTGCTCTTCAGGCTTTGGGGCTTCGAGCAACAACGGCCAATGGGGATGAAGCCGGCGTTGGTGGAGCCTCTGTGGAGGACATTGTGGCGTGTGACACGTCCCAATTGCGCATCCCCGACAAGGTCACGATCCTCCGGGACACGACGGCAACATTTCTGGATGCGCCGGGCATGTTTGGCCCCCAAAAGGCGGCGACACCCGAGGACGTCACCCGTTTAGAAAACTCTTTTAGGCATCTTCTTCGACTCACCGGTGACACCACAAACCACCTCATCCCAGGAGCTGGGGCAGCCGGTGGATGTGGTTGGGGGTTCGCTCATTTTCTCGGCGCGACAATCATCGATGGCGCACAGGCGGTGGCGGATGTGATTGGAGTAAGGGAGGCAATTCTTTCCGCAGATGTGGTGGTCACTGGCGAGGGAAGGTTCGACGCCACAAGCATGACGGGCAAAGTAACGGGAGCCATCATCTGGTTGGCTCACAACGCCAATGTTCCTGTTGGCGTTGTCGCCGGTGTTGTTGATTTAGCGACGTCGGAGAACATTTCGTGGTCATCCCTTGCTGATCACGCAGAAAACATTGACAGCGCTGTCGCGTCACCGGAATTTTTTGCCAAGAAAGCTGCCACAGCGCTCGCGAAGAAAATGTTCCAATAGTCCACAACATGCGGACGATGTGGCTGGGGTGCCTGGACTCGAACCAAGAACAACTGAACCAGAATCAGCCGTGTTGCCAATTACACCACACCCCACTGTGGTTCGGGCCCCTGAGGGCCCCCCATAGCCTAGCGCACGCCTAGAGGGTGGCGCGAAGCGACAAAAGCCTCGCCAGAGCAGACTCTTTACCGAGTATCTCCATGGATTCAAAAAGTGGTGGGCTGACTCGGCGCCCCGAGACCGCCACCCGCAGTGGGGTAAAGGCGTGTCGAGGAGACAACTCCAACCCCTCCACGAGGGCCTCCCGCAGGGCAGCCTCAACAGTTACTGTCGACCAGGTGTCAAGCGGCTCTAACACCTCCACCGCCTTGTCTATGACCTGACCCGCTCCGTCACTTAACGTTTTTTGCGCCTCCTCAGTGACAACAAGATCGGAGTCGTCAGTGAAGAGAAACGCCACCATATCTGCCACTTCACCAAGCAGATTCACCCGGGGCTGCACGTGAGGAAGGATGAAATCCAGTGTCGCCTGGTCCCGCGTGTTCACATCGGAGCCGATAAGACCGGCTTGTTCGAGGTACGGAAGGCAGCGTGTTAGGAAGTCGTCCGGCGCGAGCGCACGTAGATGGTCGGCATTGATGGCTTCGGCCTTTTTGAGGTCGAACCGGGCCGGGTTGGGGTTGACCTTTTCAATGTCGAACGCGTCAACCATTTCCGCCAACGTGAACACGTCTCGGTCTGGTCCAATCGACCAACCCAGGAGGGCCAAATAGTTCAAGAGACCCTCAGGGATGAATCCGCGGTCGCGGTGAAGAAACAGGTTGGACTCTGGGTCACGTTTGGACAGTTTTTTATTTCCCTCCCCCATCACATAGGGCAAGTGTCCAAATCGTGGGATGCGGTCAGTGATGCCAATGTCAATAAGTGCTCGGTATAGGGCAATCTGCCGGGGAGTAGACGACAGGAGGTCTTCTCCGCGCAGTACGTGGGTGATGCCCATGAGCGCATCATCAACGGGGTTCACGAACGTGTACAGGGGCGCTCCGGTGGGCCGGACAACGACAAAGTCGATTGTTGAGCCGGCGGGAAAACTAATCGGCCCTCGAACCAAGTCATCGAAACCGAGATCATCGTCAGCTACTCGAAGGCGAAGAGCTGGCTGCCTCCCCTCTTCGATAAATGCTTGGCGTTCAGCGTCGGTCAGGTGGCGCTCGTGGTTGTCGTATCCCTGTTGGGGATCTCGGCCGTTGTCAATATTGCGCTGCCTCATCTCATCAGCAGTGACAAAACTTTGGTACAGGTGACCGGCATCGACGAGTTTCTCGATGATGTTTTGGTAAATCTCTCCGCGTTCAGACTGCCGGTAGGGGGCATGGGGGCCACCGACTTCGACACCCTCGTCCCAGGTGAGACCCAGCCAGGAGAGAGCTTCCAAAAGTTGCTGGTAGCTGTCTTCCGAATCACGTTCGGCGTCAGTGTCTTCGATGCGGAAGACAAAACTGCCACCATTGTGTCTGGCCCACGCCCAGTTGAAGAGTGCTGTCCGGACAAGCCCCACATGCGGCGTTCCGGTGGGAGAGGGGCAGAAACGGACGCGAACGTCGCTTCCCTGTGCAGTGTGAAAAAGGTCAGTCATGGTGAGGTCAGTCTAAGCGGGCGTGGCCGCACGTGTCTGTCTGACCGCCCACAACACGGCAACGAGAACGCCGGCAACCAGCGCAAGGGACACCAGTGAAAGCCCCCCATAACCGACCATCAGTAGCACCACGCCACTGAGTGCTCCCCCGATAGCTCCCGAACCACTCATCACCACGTCAGACCGACCCTGCACGACCGTTCGTCTGTCGAGTGATGTCGATTCGGTGAGGAGGGCAGAAGCGGCAACGGTCGCAGCGGACCAGCCAAGTCCCAAAAGAATGAGGCCCGCGAGAACGGTGACCTCGCTCCCGCTTCCAAGCCCCGTCAAAAACAAACTGAGCGCCAAAATCATTTGCCCCAGGACAATCACTTGAACCCGACCAAATTTGTCAGCGAGCAGACCAAAAACAGGAGAGAGCGCATACATGCCCGCAATGTGAAGTGAAATGGTGAACCCCACCAGTGCCAGGGATGCACCGTGGTCGACTAAGTGAACAGGTGTCATGGCCATCACCGCGACCATCGTGGCGTGACTGAGGGCTAAAGAAATAAAGGCAAGCCGGCGAAGCCGGGGAGCATCAGCCGCTGCCTCTGGCTTCACTGACGCCTTTTGTGCGGCCGTGCCCATCTCCAAGGCCAGCCGCAGAGGATCTGGTCGCAAAAAAATTCGATACCCGAACCCCGCCGCGATTTGAGCACATCCGGCAATCAGAAATGGGCCGGCGAGAGCCGGCAATCCCCAGGTTGCTCCCCAGGTTTCACCGAGAGACACCAGGTTGGGCCCGCCCACAGCACCCACCGTTGTTGCCCACACCACCAAAGACAAATCTGTGGCGCGGGTGTGAGGTGTCGACAGGTCTGTCGCTGCAAAACGTGCTTGCAAGTTGACCGCCGTCCCCACCCCGATGAGAAAGATGCCGATTAGCAACAAGGGAAATGAGCGAATTGCTGCGGCGAGAATAATGGTGCCAGCGCCCAGCGCCGCCACCCATGCCCCCACAGCCAGTGACCATGACCGGCCACTCACCGCAGCCAGTTTCGCAAGCGGAATCGACGCCGACGCAGCCCCCAGGGTGGCAAGAGTTGCCGCCATTCCCGACCACCCGGGTGAACCAGATAAATCCGTCGCCAGCAGTGCGCCGACGGACAGTGTTTGCCCCATCCCCACACCGGAGAGAACCTGGCCAGCCATGAGCACTCTCCTCACCCGCAGGCGTGTAGCCTCCGGGTGGGTGTCGTGCACCATATTAGGAGTCTGTCCGATCGTCGCGGTTGACAGCTGGGTTGACCAGCGAACCAATCCCCTGAATGCGGATTTCAACGTCTTGCCCGGCAACGAAACCGCCGAGCCCGGACGGTGTTCCCGTCAAAATCACGTCTCCTGGAAGCAGCGTCCACACGTCCGAACAGAACTCAATGATTTCAGGAATGGAGTACACCAGGTCGCTGGTGGAACCGGTCCGCCGTGGTTCACCGGCGACGAAGGTTTCGATCAACAGGTCGCTGGGATCAATCTCGGTATCAATCCACGGACCCAGGGGGCAGAAAGTGTCGTAGCCCTTCGCTCTCGCCCACTGGCCGTCAGCAAACATGACGTCTCTAGCAGACACGTCATTGGCAATGGTGTAACCAAAAACAACGCTCTTCCAGTCTTCTTTTTTGACACGCTTTGCCACCGACCCGATGACGACAGCCAACTCACCTTCGTGAACGATGCGCCCCTCAATGGGAGGAATCACAATGGGATCTCCGGGGCCGACCACTGCCGTATTGGGTTTCAAGAAAATCAGCGGGTTGTCGGGGCCTTCGTGAGCCATGTCTTTGGCGTGTGCCGCATAGTTCATGCCGACACAAATCACTTTTGAGCGCGGAATAACCGGGGCGAGTAGCTGGGCGTCGGCCAGCGACACCCTCTCCCCTGTGGTGTCCCAGCCATGAAACATGGGGTCGCCCGCGAGAACCACCAGGTCATCGCCGTCGACAATGCCGAAGCGCGGTTCACTTCCGCTCTGACTAAATCTGGCAACCTTCACGTCTTCACCGTACCTAGGAATCGCCCGCGGCGTCTTGCCTTTTCTGTCTGGACAACGCTCTCGCCCGATCATTCTGGTCGAGAAGCACCTTCCGAATCCGAACAACCTCCGGGGTGACCTCGACACATTCGTCGTCTCTCGCGAACTCCAAACATTCTTCCAAGGTCAGCTGACGAGGCGGAGTGAGTTTCTCTAACTCCTCGGCCGTCGACGAGCGAATGTTGTTGAGCTTTTTCTCTTTCGTAATGTTGACGTCCATGTCTTCGGGTCTCGAGTTTTCACCCACCACCATGCCTTCGTACACTTCATCAGTGGGAGAGACAAAGAACGACATTCTTTCCTGCAGGCTCATCATCGCGTTCGTGGTCACAGCACCACTGCGGTCAGCAACAATTGACCCCGTCTGACGTGTGACAATTGAGCCCGCCCATGGCCCATAGCCGTGGGCAAGGGCGTTATGAATTCCAGAACCTCGAGTCAAAGTGAGGAACTCGGTGCGGAAACCAATCAAGCCTCTGGAGGGGACAATGAACTCCATCCGGACCCACCCTGTGCCATGGTTGGACATGGTTTCCATGCGACCCTTACGCGCGGCCAACAGTTGGGTGACACCCCCCAAATATTCTTCAGGGACGTCGATGGTGAGCGCTTCAAACGGTTCATGAGTTTTCCCATCAATGGTTTTCGTGACCACCTGGGGTTTCCCGACCGTCAATTCAAAACCTTCACGCCTCATGTTTTCCACCAACACGGCAAGAGCAAGTTCGCCCCTGCCTTGAACTTCCCAGGCGTCGGGCCGGCCAATATCGACCACGCGAATCGACACGTTTCCAATGAGTTCTCGGTCAAGTCGGTCTTTCACCATCCGAGCGGTCAGTTTGTGGCCCGACACTTTTCCGGCCAATGGTGACGTGTTTGTTCCAATGGTCACCGCGATGGCAGGTTCGTCCACCGTGATGGCCGGAAGCGGCCTCACATCAGCGACGTCACACAAACTGTCACCAATGGTGATCTCTTCGATGCCCGCAACAGCGACAATGTCTCCCGCGTATGCCCGATCAGTGGGGATTCGCTCGAGGGCAACAGTCTTCAGAAGCTCGGTGATTCTCACCGACTTTGCTTCACCGTCTGATCCCACCCAGGCAACGGTTTGCCCCTTTGAAATCTCGCCGTGGAAGATGCGCAGCAGGGCGATTCTTCCCAAAAATGGGGACGCATCCAAGTTGGTGACGTGTGCCTGAAGGGGGTGGTCGTCGTCATACTCAGGTGCGGGAATTCTTGTCAGAATCGCTTCAAACAGGTCATCAAGGCTGTCTTTGTTGGGCAGTTCACCGTTAGCTGGCCTGTCCCAGCTGGCTGCGCCTGCGCGACCAGACGCATAGATGACCGGCAAATCCAAAATACCGTCGACGTCGAGGTCTGGAACGTCGTCGGACAAATCTGACACCAGCCCCAGCAACAAGTCTTGTGATTCGGCGACCACTTCATCGATGCGAGCATCGGGGCGATCAGTCTTGTTAACAACCAAAATGACGGGCAGCTTGGATTCGAGAGCTTTTCGCAAGACGAAACGGGTTTGCGGGAGAGGACCCTCGCTGGCGTCGACCAGGAGTACCACACCGTCAACCATTGACAGTCCTCGCTCCACCTCGCCGCCGAAGTCGGCGTGACCAGGAGTATCAATGACGTTGATGGTGACCCCGCCGTCGGGAGCACCCTGGCCGGTGTATGTCACTGTTGTGTTCTTGGCGAGGATAGTGATGCCCTTTTCCTTTTCGAGGGCATTGGAATCCATCGCGCGGTCAGTGAGTTCTTGGTGGGCCGCGAAAGCTCCCGTTTGGACCAGCATTTGGTCAACCAGGGTAGTTTTCCCGTGGTCGACGTGAGCAACAATGGCGACATTCCTCATGTCGTTTCTGGACACACGCGCCATTACTTCATTCCTTCATACCGGTGTCGTCGTGACAAGTGACCGGGCACTTTGTGGCACTGGATAGTCAGATGTGCGCCTTGCCTAGCTTAGCGAGCTACCAGACTGCACGAATAACATAGCGTCGTGGCTCGCCAATCAAAACTCACCGACACCGTCATCGTCTATGACGGTGGTTGCGCGTTTTGCGAACTGTGGGTGGGTCGCCTGAAGCGGTCTCTACCAGTTGTGCCCCCAACTACTGCGTCCCAGTCGGCAGACTTGGATGCGTTGGGACTGAGCGCTGAAGATGTTGCCCGCTACGCCTGGCTAATCACCCCCGACAGGCATGTCGCAGGCGGAGCAATTTTGCGGGAACTTCTTATTCACCAGCCTCGCCCCCTCTTTCGTTTTGTCGGCCACCTGTTAGGCCTCTGGCCTGTGACGGTGATCACCGATGGTGTCTATCGTCTTGTGGCGAAGAACCGTCATCGTCTCCCCGGCTCCCAAGCCGCATGCGAGAGCGACTCACCTCGGTGAGCAAAAAACGCACCATCGTCGAAATCGTCCTCGTTCTGGGACTCAGTATTGGCATCAGCGCGCTGTACTCGATGGTCAGCATCACCCGACGGGTGATGTCAGACACGCCCCTGCAGGAACAAACGGCGACCATCAACCGCCCTCTCGCGCCAGAACCCATCTTTGACCTGATTTATCAACTCCTTGCCATCACGAGCGCACTGGTTCCTGTCGCACTGGTTCTTTTTCTGGTGTCCCAGTCGCGACCACCGCGGTTTCACACCATTGGGCTCGACGGGTCGAAACCGGTGGTGGACAGCCTGACGGGGATTGGCCTGGCGGCCCTCATCGGAATTCCCGGGCTCGGGCTTTACGCCGCTGGGGTGTGGTGGGGAATGACGGTCCAAATTGTTCCCACTGCCTTGGACACCCTGTGGTGGACAATTCCGGTTTTACTGTTACACGCGGTCAAGGCGGCACTGGTCGAGGAAGTCATCGGGGTGGGCTATTTCATCAGCAGGCTGATGAGCCTTAACGTTCCGATCGCCCTCATCGTCGTTGCACACGCCCTACTGCGCGCCACGTACCACCTGTATCAAGGCTTTGGGCCCTTTTTTGGCAACTTTGTGATGGGGCTCATTTTCGCGTGGTGGTTTCTCAAAACCGGGCGACTCGCGCCACTCATCGTGGCGCATTTCGCCATTGATGCCGTGGCGTTCGTGGGTTATCCACTGTGGGCTGAGAATGCTCCGGACTTTCTCACCTTTCCGGTCTAAAGTGTTGCCGTGTCTACCCCAGAGCTTGGCGCCGTTGCCCCCGATTTCACCCTCCCCGGTGTGGTCTTTGATGACAACGAAGCCACTACCCGCCATTTCACTTTGAGTGAGCGACGGGGAACCCCCATCGTGCTGGCGTTTTACCCGGCCGACAACTCACCGTCCTGCACCGCTCAGCTGTGCAGCTATCAGGACGAACTCGACGAATTTAGGAAACTGGGTGCCGAGGTGTGGGGCATTTCACGACAAAACCAGTCAAGCCACGAACGCTTTGCCCGCTCGAAACGTCTCGGCTTTCCTCTCCTCGCCGACGAAAGAGGTGACGTTGTTTCTGCCTACGGGGTAGGCCTCATGGGGCTTGGTGTGAGGCGGAGCATCTTCATTATCAACGAAGAAGGCCGCGTTCATTGGAAGCATGTGTCGCTGGTCGGTGTCACCTTCCAAAAGGCCAACACCCTCACGAAACAACTGCACACTCTTTAGGCAAAAGCCTCAATCGGTGGGCACGCACACACCAGGTTGCGATCCCCGAACGCTTGGTCGATTCTCGCTACCGGTGGCCAGTATTTGCTGACCACACGTGGGTCTGCCGGTGACACACTGGCCCGATCCGACCACATCGCATGTGGATAGCAGGCAACCTCGCGACTGTAAGGGTGCGGCCAGTCGGTGGCAACCGCCGTGGCAGCGGGGTGCGGAGCATTAACCAGTGGGTTGTTGTCCGCCGGCCATACTCCGGCCGCAACCTGGTTGATTTCTTCCCGAATGTTAATCATCGCGTCAATGAAACGCTCAATTTCACTGAGGTCTTCACTTTCTGTCGGCTCCACCATGAGTGTTCCCGCAACCGGGAACGACATGGTGGGGGCGTGAAAGCCGTAGTCGACAAGGCGTTTGGCCACGTCATCAACACTCACCCCCGTATCCCGGGTGATGCCACGGAGGTCGAGAACCACTTCATGGGCGACCAGGCCGCCCTCCCCCGAATACAGCACCGGGTAGTGGTCACGAAGCCGAGCAGCCACATAGTTCGCGGCAAGAACCGCACGTGCAGTGGCCAGGGTGAGACCCTCGGCTCCCATCATCCGCACATACGCCCAGCTAATCGGCAAAATGCTGGGGCTACCAAAGGGTGCAGCTGAGACCGGGCCACCGCCGTGGGTGACGGTACCGGGCTCGCCGGTCACGTCGTCAAAAGGCGGGTGGGTGTTGATTTGAGACATGGGGTGGCCGGGCAGATAGGGCGCAAGATGAGCTTTCGCCGCCACCGGTCCCACCCCTGGGCCGCCACCACCGTGAGGAATACAAAATGTTTTGTGCAGGTTAAGGTGTGAGACGTCGCCCCCAATATCCCCGTACCTCGCGTAACCCACCAGCGCGTTCAAGTTGGCACCATCGATATACACCTGCCCGCCGGCGGCGTGGACGGCGTCGGTGATGTCTCGAATTCCTGCCTCATACACTCCGTGTGTAGACGGGTAGGTCACCATGAGGGCGGCCAGGTTATCGCCGTGCTCGGCGATCTTTGTTTTCACGTCGTCAAGATCAACGTCGCCCTGTTCATTGCATTCGACAACAACAACCTGCATTCCTGCCAACACAGCACTGGCTGCGTTCGTCCCGTGGGCGCTCGCGGGAATGAGGCAAATGGTTCGGTGGGTATCCCCGTTAGCGTCGTGATAACCGCGAATGGCCAACAGCCCAGCCAACTCTCCTTGGCTTCCGGCGTTGGGTTGCAAGGACACTTGGTCGTATCCGGTGAGCTCAGCCAACCACCGCTCCAGGTGGGAGATCAGAACCAGGTACCCGGATACGTCTTCTGCCGGAGCGAAGGGGTGAATATGGTTGAACTCTGGCCAGCTGACTGCTTCCATCTCGACCGCGGCGTTCAGTTTCATGGTGCAGCTGCCCAGTGGAATCATGCCCCGATCAAGCGCATAGTCTTTGTCCGCTAAAGATTTGAGGTATCGCATCATCTGCGTCTCAGAACGGTGGGCCCCAAAGACCGGGTGGGTGAGGAAGTCAGATGTGCGGCGGAGGTCACCTTGCAGCGCAGGCGCGTCTGCCGATTGCCCACGGTAGTCCGTGAGACCAAACGTGTCGGCGAGCGCCTGAAAGACCTGTGACTGGACACCGGTTGTTGCCGCTTCCGCGGTGACCTGGTCGAAGGAGAGTTGAACGGTGTCCTCATCAACAACGTGGATCAGCAGATTGTTACTGAGCGCTCTGTGTTGGGTGGCCTTGGCCGCGCCCGGAATTCGCAGTTGTACAGTGTCGAAGAAGTGGTCGTGGACAACTTCGAGGCCCGCGGCCCGGGCCCGGTCAGCAAACCCTGCCGCTTTTTTGGCCACCTTGTCAGCCATTGCCCGAATACCGTCTGGCCCGTGATACACGGCAAAAGCTCCAGCCATGACGGCGAGGAGAACTTGGGCGGTGCAGATGTTGCTGGTGGCGCGGTCTCTTCTAATGTGCTGTTCTCGGGTTTGCAGGGTCAAACGATAGGCGGATGATCCCAATCTGTCTTTGGAGACACCCACAAGGCGCCCGGGCATGTGACGCTCTAGGCCGTGCTTGACGGCGAGATAACCTGCGTGGGGGCCGCCAAAGCCCAGGGGAATCCCGAAACGCTGTGTTGTTCCGACAGCAATGTCAGCACCCCAGTCACCGGGGGGAGTCAGTAGGGCAAGCGATAACAGGTCGGCAGCCGCAATGGTGACGCCCCCACGGGCCTTGATTGCCTCCATGGCCGGGCCGTAGTCAACGAGCCGGCCCGAGGCTCCCGGGTATTGAACACACGCGCCAAAAGCGTCTGGCAGGTCACCGGTGAAGTCTGTTTCAACAATCTCGATACCAACAGGCTTCGCCCGCGCAGCCATCACCGCTTTGGTTTGCGGAAGGGCGTCCTGGTCGAGGAGGAACACTTGAGAGTCTGATTTCGAGACTCGGCGAGCCATGAGCATCGCTTCCGCGACAGCGGTGGCCTCATCGAGCATGGACGCATTGGCTATATCCATGCCGGTCAAATCAGACACCATGGTTTGAAAGTTGATTAGCGCTTCGAGTCGACCCTGCGAAATTTCCGGCTGATACGGCGTATACGCCGTGTACCAACTAGGGTTTTCCAGCACGGTCCGACGAATCACCGACGGGGTGTGGGTGTTGTAATACCCGAGGCCAATCATGGAGTGGCGGGGAGGGTTGTGGTTAGCGATTTCGCGCAGCTCGGCGAGCGCTTCTGCTTCGCTGGCAGGCTCGGGGAAGATTCCCTTCGCCACTTCAGCTTGGCGCAAATGTCCCGGTACAGCTTTGTCCATCAACTCATCGAGACTGGAGAGCCCCAGTGCCGCCAACATGATGGCTTCTTGGCTGGCGTCGGCTCCTAAGTGTCTGGCGGCGAAAGCAGAGAGTCCCATGGTGGTTTAGCCCCCAATCAGTTCGGTGTAGGCGGCGGCGTCCATCAAGCCATCAACGCCGTCTGTTTTCATGCGAAACAACCATCCGTCGCCGTACGGGTCGGCGTTGATGGTTTCTGGTGCATCGACAACAGCCTGGTTCGTTTCAACGATCTCCCCGGATGCGGGTGAGAAGATTTCTCCGACGGACTTGGTGGATTCGACTTCCCCGACGATGGCACCTTTTTGATGGGTGGAGCCAACAGCAGGGTGGTCAACATACACGACGTCGCCTAGCGCATCGGCCGCATATCGGGTGATGCCAACAGTGATCACCTCACCGTCAGTTTTCACCCACTCGTGGTCGGTGGTGTAGTGGAGGTCGCTGGGGACATCAGCCATGGGACTGATCCTTTCGTCGGGTGTAAAACGGCAGTCGGGTGATTGTGCCGGGAAGGGAGGTTCCTCGAACATCGAGCATCAGCTCGGTGCCCGGGTCTGAAAACTCTGCATCGACATAGGCCATGTGGATGGGAAAGCCAAGGGTGGGC
Source organism: Microbacteriaceae bacterium (assembly GCA_007117135.1). Lineage (GTDB taxonomy): Bacteria > Actinomycetota > Actinomycetes > Actinomycetales > Microbacteriaceae > Pontimonas. The sequence continues at coordinate 131,660 of SKHB01000022.1, forward strand.
GAGAGAGCCCCTGACGTGACCACGCCGATGACGTTTCCTTCCACGTCGGTGACAGGGTAGTCGGCGCGGGCTGCCCGCCGCCCCTGGGCGCTAATGCCGACAAGCACGCGAGCACCCGGGGCAGGGTCGGAGCCTTTGCCCACAAATTCGCTTTTGGTCTTGTCAACGCTTCGACCAAGACCGGCTTGCACCGGGTGGATATCAGCGCTCAGTTCGTGCCCATAGAGCGGCATACCGGCTTCTAAACGAAGCGTGTCTCTGGCGGCGAGACCACAGGGTGCAAGGTCCCACGGTGCACCGGCGATCATGAGCGCTTCCCACAGCGATGCCCCTGCCTCTTTGTCAATGTAGAGTTCAAAACCGTCTTCACCGGTGTAGCCAGTTCTCGCAATGAGAACATCGTGGCCGGACCACGTGGCGGTGGTGATTCGGTAGTAACCAAGCTGTTCGAGTGGTTGTGCGGCGCCGAGGTGGGGCAGTGCCCTCAGGACGCTCTGCGAATCGGGTCCTTGAACCGCAACCATGACGGTCTGATCGGTGCGGTCGACAACGTCGACGCCAAACTGGCCGGCGCGGTCGCTGAGGGCATCGACAACCGTGTGGCGGTTTCCCGCGTTGGCAACGATCAGGAAAGAATCGTGGGCAAGACGGTACACAATGAGGTCGTCAAGGATTCCGCCATCGGGGGCGAGCAGGAGGGAGTACTTTGCGCGACCAGCTTCCATCGTGGAGTGGTTGGCCGAAAGGGAGTAGTCGAGGAAGTCTCCCGCTTTGTCTCCGGTTACCATGATTTCTGCCATGTGGCTCAAATCAAATAACCCCACACCCTGGCGGACGCGGTGGTGTTCGGTGAGGTCAGAGTCGTAGCGAAGGGGCATCCACCAACCGGAAAAATCGGTGAACTGCGCACCTGCAGCCTCGTGAAGCGCGTGAAGGGCGGTGGGGGTGGATGTCATCGGTTTCTCTCTGGTGGCGGCGCGCAGCAGTCTCTGTCTGCACTCCCCGCTCTGTCATTGGCCTGAGAGTTTCACGCAGCTTCTGCGCTTTCACCGTCGGCGGGACAGCTTGCTGTCCGCTTTCCAGAGTGGCCCCACCACGCGGTACCTGTGACCTGAGAGATTGGCGGGGAGGCTTGCTCCTTCGGTGACGAGGGTTTTCGTCTCTCCCGCGCGATGCGTGGCCCGATGTTCAATTGAGTGAAGCGTAGCAAACGCCGATGACAATCCGATACCCGTGTGTTGTGTGTCACGGCTTCACCAGAGCTTTCCCGGTTTCTCAGCCCGCCTCAAGAATTGCTTATACCCCCGGGGGTATAGTGAGGGCTGGAAGGGAAACCACTATGACACCCATGATTGCTTTTATGTCCGGCCCGTGGGGCCGAGGAATCCGCATTCTTGGAGGAATTGCCCTCATTTTTCTCGCCGCAACCGAAGGGGGATGGGGGTGGCTCATCGCTCTGCCCGGGGTGTTGATGTTGGTGACGGGCATTGTGAACTACTGCCCGGCTGCTTCTTTCGCCAAACCACCGGTTGACCGCTCCGAATTCATGGAAAAACTGGGCCCACGAAATCTGCTGAAATAGGGTTTTCGCCCTGGACACGATTGGGTCACAGCTCGCCGCCCCACCGCGAGCCACCAACCAATCCGACCAACTCAGACGTAGCGTTTAAACCATGAAGCGTTGGCGCATGCCGGTGGTTTTTTTGGCCACCCTCGCACTTGCCCTCGAGGTTCCCAGTTTCCTCGGGGCGCCCGCCATGGAATCATCCGGTTACTCTCCCCCCCTGGTTTCGCCCCCGGTCACGTCTGAACCTGTCGTGACCTACCAGAACATCGTGTCGGAAGTTGTCAGCGAACCCGAAGCCCTCGACGACACGTTTGTCGACTGCACAGCGACCCCGTGTGTTGCGCTGACTTTCGATGATGGCCCGGGCCCCTACACTCCGCAGATTTTGGACATCCTGGACGAGTTCGAGGCCCGCGCAACGTTTTATGTCGTCGGGCAGCAAATCGCATCCTGGCCGCGGATGTTGCCCCTCGTCGCCGAAGCCGGCCACGACATTGGCCACCACACTATGACCCATCCAAAACTGAGCGAACTGAGTGTGAGTGACCAGCGCGACCAGATCACAGACTTAGACGACCTACTGCTTCGCCGTGTCGGCATCACACCCCACACTTTCCGGCCCCCCTTCGGTGACCTCCCCGATACCCCCCTGCCCGATCCGCTCAACAGGCCGGTGGTGATGTGGAGTGTGGATTCTTTGGACTGGAGAAAGCGAACCGCCGACTCTATTGTCAGCGAGGTTCTTGCCGACATTGGCGCTGGAGACATCATCTTGATGCACGAGCTCTACCAGAGAAGTGTTGACGCTTTACCCGTCATTCTGAGCGAGTTAAGGGAGCGCGGGCTCACCGTGGTGAGCGTGGCGGACCTGTTGGGGCCCAACCTCTTCGTCTCGGGAGAGATCACCCACGTCCCGTTCACCTGCCAGCCATCAGGTCCCGATCTTGACCTGCCGCAGTGGTGTGTGGAGAACCCCGGCTGGGTACGTGTTATTGACTAGACGTTGAACCGGAATTCGACAACGTCGCCGTCAGCCATCACGTAGTCTTTTCCTTCCATGCGAACCTTGCCCCGGGCTTTAGCTTCAGCCAGTGAACCGGCGTCGACTAGATCGTCATAAGACACAATTTCAGCTTTGATGAAGCCTTTCTCAAAGTCTGTGTGGATGACACCAGCAGCTTGAGGCGCCTTCCAGCCTTTGCGGACTGTCCACGCTCGAGACTCTTTTGGCCCCGCGGTCAGGAACGTTTGAAGCCCCAAAGTGTCAAACCCAATTTTTGCCAACTGGCCGAGACCACTCTCTGTTTGACCCATCGAGGCCAACAACTCCGCAACCTCAGCAGCCGGAAGGTCTTGCAGTTCACTTTCCACTTTGGCGTCCAAGAAAACGGCCTTCGCCGGCGCCACCAGTGCGGCGAGCTGTCCTCGGCGTTCCTCACTGGTCAACACGTCTTCATCGACGTTGAAAACAAACAGGAAAGGTTTGGCCGTGAGAAGGCCCAACTCCCGCAACAAGGCAACGTCAAAGCCCGCCTGGAACAACGTCTGGCCACCATCGAGAACGGCTTTAGCAGCTTGGGCAGCGTCCAAAACGCTCGGGTCAAGCTTTTTGCCCTTTACTTCTTTTTCGTAGCGGGTGATTGCCCGTTCAAGTGTCCCCAAATCGGCAAGAATAAGTTCCGTGTTGATAGTTTCTAAGTCCGACGCAGGGTTCACTTCGCCATCGACGTGAACAACATCCGGATCGGCGAAACCGCGCACCACTTGAGCAATGGCGTCTGCTTCACGAATATGGGAAAGGAACTGGTTTCCCAGCCCTTCCCCCTCCGATGCGCCTTTCACAATTCCCGCGATATCCACAAATGACACCGTTGCGGGCACAACTTTTTCGCTGTTCAGCATCTGAGCCAAAACATCAAGACGGGGGTCTTCAAGGTTCACTACCCCGATATTTGGTTCGATAGTCGCAAACGGATAATTCGCCGCCAGCACCGTATTTTTGGTGAGCGCGTTGAACAGGGTTGATTTCCCGACGTTGGGTAAACCAACGATGCCAATAGTGAGAGCCACGAGGCTCGAGCTTACTGCCTTTTGGCTCGCCGGCCGATGTGGGGGGAGTGTCACACCACCCTGGCACACTTAGACGCATGGACGGCGTACTCATCATTATCACCGCACTCACTGTTTTGGCCGCCGCTGTGGTCGGATTTTTCATCGGCGCCCGCTTTGGCCGCGGCCAATCCACGGTTGATACCGAAAAGCTCCGCTCAGCAGAGGAAAGAGCTGTGGGCCTGAGCGCGCAGCTGGAGCTTCTCACCACCCAACACGAACAGCTGCAAGAACGTCACGATATTGACCAAAAAATTCTTCGCACGTTGGAACCTGTCACAAAAACCCTGGAGCGCATGGACCAAAAGGTTCAAGAGTTGGAACGGCAACGAACCAGTCAACACAGTCAGCTCACCGAACAGCTTCGACAGGCTGCCTCCAGCGACGAACAGCTCCGCCAAACAACAGAAACACTCGCCTCCGCGCTTCGCTCCACCGCCACCCGGGGTCGCTGGGGTGAAGTTCAACTGCGCCGGGTTGTCGAAGCGGCCGGGCTGTTGGAACGCGTTGACTTCGATGTTCAAACCCAGGTGACAAGCGACTCGGGCACCGGAACACCGGACATGATTGTTCACCTGCCGGGAAACAAACACATCGCCGTCGATGCCAAAGTCCCCTTCAGCGCCTACTGGGATGCGCAACAAATTTCTCCCGCCGCCACCGGTGAAGAGGCCGCGAGACGACACTCGCTTCTCACTCAACACGTTCGAGCCGTCCGCTCCCACGTCGACGCGTTGGGCAAAAAGTCTTACTGGGAGGGTCTTGGCGCGTCCCCCGAAATTGTGATCTGTTTCCTGCCCTCCGAAGCGCTCCTGTCCGCCGCCATTGAAGAAGACCCCGATCTTTTAGATTGGGCGTTTAGCAAAAAGGTTGCCCTCGCGTCGCCGGTGACCCTCTGGTCTGTGCTGAAAACAGTCGCCTTCTCGTGGCAGCAAGATGTATTGACCGAAGACGCCAAAAAGCTCTTCGACGCCGGCCGCGAATTACATCAGCGCTTAGGCCTTCTTGCTGGCCGCATTGACACGCTCGGTCGGTCTATTGGCCAGTCCGCAAAAAATTACAACCAGTTCATCGCGACCCTAGAAACTCGGGTTATCCCCAGTGCGCGCAGATTGAGCGCTTTTGGTGATGACGAGCAACTGATGAGCGAACTTGCTGCGATTGATGAGCCAATCCGGCCTCTCACGCAGTCGGAGTTAACTGATGCCCCCGAATTAGAACCGGGCTCTAACGACTAGTCGTCCAACCACTTCGACGCCAAATGTTCGGCGGCAACACGGCGGAGTGTTCCTGACCTCGCTCGCAACACAATCGACTCGGTGGTGATCAGTGGGCCGGAGCGGCGAACACCTCGAACCAGCTCACCGTCGGTCACCCCAGTTGCCACAAAAAATGTGTTGTCGCTTGACACAAGGCCGTCCAGGTCGTAAACGTGGTCAAACTTTAGGCCCGCATCAATTCCCCTCTGCTTTTCGTCGTCTGACTGCGGGTATAAACGCCCCTGCATGAAACCACCAAGAGCTTTAATCGCGCAGGCTGTGGCAACACCTTCGGGCGACCCGCCAACTCCCACACACATGTCGATACGGGTGTCATGTCTGGCGGCGTTAATACCCGCAGCAACATCTCCGTCCAAAATGAGCCTGGTCCCCGCTCCAGCCTCCCGAATTTCTCGAACAATGTCATCGTGTCGAGCTCGGTCCAACACGGCAATGCGCATTTCATCAACCCGTTTGCCTTTGGCGGCGGCGAGCGCTCGAATATTCTCAGCCAGCGGCTTCCTAATGTCCACGACGCCGATCGCCTCATTCGACGACACAATTTTTTCCATATAAAAGACACTCGACGCATCTAGCATTGAACCGCGGTCTGACACAGCGATCATCGAAATGGCGTGGCTTCGCCCCTGGGCGGTCAAAGACGTTCCATCGATGGGGTCGACCGCGATGTCGCACTGTGGCCCGTTTCCAGTTCCCACCACTTCGCCGTTAAACAGCATCGGGGCGTTATCTTTTTCGCCCTCGCCGATAACAACAAGACCCGAAAAGTTCACGGTCGCAAGAAACTTCCGCATAGCGTCAACCGCTGCACCGTCAGCTGCGAGCTTGTCACCACGGCCGATCCACGGGCTGGATCTGATGGCCGCCGCTTCGGTGGCCCTCACCAACTCCATGGCCAAGTTGCGGTCCGGGTGGGAAATGAGTTCCGCACCGTCAGTGGTAGACATCGGAGTCCTTTCGCCCGCGGCCGAGAGACCTGTGCCCAGTCTAGTGCGCTGACCGGGGCGGTTCTCCGGGCAGATAAGCTGGGGGGATTCCACTTCCCCTTGACAAAGGAGCGCCCTATGCCTGTGGCAAGCCCTGAAGAATACGCCGCCATTGTGGATAAAGCGAAAGCCACTGGCTTTGCGCTGCCCGCTATTAACGTCAGCTCCTCGCAAGCCATCAACGCCGTCCTCGAAGGTCTTGCAGAGGCCGAATCAGACGGGATCCTCCAAGTGTCAACCGGTGGAGCTGACTATTTTTCTGGTCACAGCATCAAAGCCCGAGTATCAGGCTCTCTCGCTTTCGCCGCTTTTGTCACCGAGGTGGCAAAAAACTATCCCATTCGGGTTGCCCTTCATACGGACCACTGTCCCAAGGACGCACTCGACGGGTTTGTGAGGCCACTGATCTTGGCGAGCGAGGAAGCAGTGAAAGCAGGCAAGAATCCCATCTTTCAGTCCCACATGTGGGATGGGTCTGCGGTACCACTGGCAGAAAATCTCGAGATTGCGAAGGAACTCCTTGAGCGTACTCACGCCGCCCGCCAGATTCTTGAGGTGGAAATTGGTGTCGTCGGCGGGGAAGAAGATGGGGTGAGTCACGAGATTAACGACCAGCTGTACACCACCCTCGAAGACGCCATTGACACCGTGGAGGCGTTGGGTCTCGGTGAAAACGGCCGATACATGGCTGCACTCACTTTTGGCAACGTCCACGGAGTGTACAAACCAGGAAACGTGAAGCTGCGCCCAGAGCTCTTGAAAGATATCCAGGACGGCCTTCAGGCAAAATATGGCACCGGCCCGAAACCCCTCGACCTTGTCTTCCATGGCGGCTCGGGGTCATCCGACTCCGAAATCGCGGAAGCGGTCGCCAACGGGGTCATCAAAATGAATATTGACACTGACACCCAATACGCATTTACCCGCTCGATCGCCGATTCGATGTTCACCCAATACGACCAGGTGTTGAAGGTTGACGGCGAGGTCGGCAACAAAAAAGTGTATGACCCACGGGCATGGGGTAAAACGGCGGAAACCGCCATGGCACAGCGGGTCGTTCAAGCGACCCAACAGTTGGGGTCAGCAGGCCACAAGCTTTAGCTCAGCCTGCCACCAAGTGCCCGCTGGTCCAACTGACCAGACGCGTCTTTCCGAAGCTCTTTGGGCAGAGAAAACTGCAGATCCTCTTCTGCTGTTCGAATTTCTTCAACATCCCGATACCCCGCGTCTGCCAGATCGGCGAGGGTCTGTTCGACCAGCACTTCAGGAACCGACGCACCAGAGGTCACGCCAATGGTGGACACACCGTCGAGCCACTGCTGTTGGATTTCACTTGCGTAATCAACACGATATGCAGCTTTTGCTCCATATTCGAGAGCGACTTCAACGAGGCGGACACTGTTTGACGAGTTCTCCGACCCAACAACAACTACCAAGTCGCAGTCCGCGGCAATCTTTTTGATTGCCACCTGACGATTCTGGGTGGCATAGCAAATATCGTCACTCGGTGGGTCTTGCAGGTGGGGGAAGCGGGTGCGAAGCCGCCTCACTGTTTCCATCGTCTCGTCAACACTCAGCGTCGTTTGTGACAACCAGATGAGGTTCTCAACGTCTGGAACCTCAATGGTGTCGGCCTCATCAGGGTCGTTGACCAGGGTGGTGTGGTCGGGCGCGTGCCCCATGGTTCCTTCAACTTCTTCATGCCCGTCGTGGCCGATGAGAAGAATGTGGAAATCTTGACCAGAGAATCTGACTGCTTCGCGGTGAACCTTCGTCACCAGTGGGCAGGTGGCATCAATGGCGTGGAGTTCCCGATCTTTTGCCTCTTGAACGACCATCGGTGACACGCCGTGGGCAGAAAAAACAATCGTCGACCCCTTCGGGACCTCTTCAACCTCGTCAACGAAAATGACACCGCGCGCTTCGAGCTCCCTGACCACATGGATATTGTGAACAATCTGTTTCCGGACATAGACCGGAGCGCCGTAGCGCTCCAACGCCTTCTCCACGGCAATAACAGCCCGGTCCACGCCGGCGCAATATCCGCGGGGGGCGGCAAGGAGAATCCTCTTCTGACCGGCAACCGGGCTATTGACCAGTTTCTCCCGACGGGTGGGAACAGCCGGAGTTTCGAGAAGGGTTTGACCACGTCCGTTTGAAATGCTCACGAGCCCCAGTGTATTCGTTGAAGCTTGAAAGCGCCCCGGTGAATTAGCCTGGTGGACGTGAGTGGCAACGGCAACAACACTTCCTCACCCGAGCAACCGTGGAGTCTTCAGCGTCTCTCGGAAAATCTCGGTGCCTACATTGAGCGTCTGGGGACGGTGTGGGTGGAAGCGGAAATCACCCAATGGGGTGGTTCCGGAGGTCACATTTATGGCCGCATGAAAGACGTCGACGACGATGTAACCGTCGACATCACGGTGTGGCGATCACAGCGTGATCGGATACCCGAGGGCATCGGCCAAGGTGACCGTGTTCTCGCCCGAGTGAAACCCTCCTGGTATCTCAAAGGCGGCAAACTTTCCATGAATGTGCTGGAGATGCGACACGCAGGAATTGGTCAACTCCTGGAGCAGATTGAAAAGCTTCGGCGAACCTTGCAGAAGGAGGGCCTGTTTGACCTTGATCGGAAGAAGCCGCTCCCCTTCCTCCCCCGCCTCATTGGTCTGGTCACCGGAAAAGACTCAGACGCAGAAAAAGATGTTCTCACTAACGCCAGATTGCGCTGGCCGGATGTGACCTTTGAGGTTGTTCACTCTGCTGTGCAAGGGGATCGCGCCGTACCCGAGCTCATCGCAGCTCTCGACACCGTCGAGAGTGTTGAGGGGGTTGACGTGATCATCATTGCCCGAGGGGGCGGTGACTTCCAACACCTGTTGCCGTTTAGCGATGAGGCCCTCTTGAGGCGGGTGGCAGCGCTCACCATTCCCGTGGTGAGCGCCATCGGGCACGAAGCGGACCGGCCCCTGCTTGATGACATCAGTGACCTTCGCGCTTCCACCCCCACCGACGCGGCTAAACGCGTAGTGCCAGACGTGGTGGAGGAGAAACGACTCGTCACAGATCTCAGGCGTCGCCTGCGCCACCGTATCGACGGAATCATCGAGGGTGAGTGGGACAGGTTGCAACTTTTCCGGGGACGACCGGTTCTCCAATCTCCCGAAACAACCGTGGACGCTCACGCCGAAGACCTTCTTCGGCTTATTCAGCGAGGGGTAGACATCACTCAGGTGCTTATTGAGCGGGGCGCGTCAGAGGTGGAGAGGCTTCGGGCAAGTGTGCGGGCTTTATCCCCCCAGGGGGTTTTGGACCGCGGTTATGCAATTGCCCGAACTGCCACCGGCGCTGTTGTCACAAACGTTGATGAGGTCAATGTCGGCGACGAAGTGTCGGTGGTCATTGCCCGCGGCACCCTGCATACTTCCGTGAACCGCACAGATAAGCGCGCCTAGAATAAAGACGTGGCTACAGCACCGGAACTCCCCGCCGACATCCAAGCATTGAGCTATGAACAGGCTCGAGACGAACTTGTTCAGGTGGTGTCTACTCTCGAGCAGGGAAATATTGCCCTCGACGAGTCAATTGCGCTGTGGGAGAGAGGCGAAGCCCTCGCCGTGCGGTGCGAACAGTGGCTGAGTGACGCCCGGGCGCGGCTCGAGAAGGCGAGACAAGCCAGCGATGACTGATCCCGGCGCCGCCCCCTCAGAGTTCAGCAGGCGCCAGGATAAAAAACGCTTGCGCCAGCAGCGGTCAAATATGCGCAACCTTGTCGGTTCACTGGTGGTTTCCCTGGGTGTGGTCGCCCTACTGATTTTCATCATTCCGCGCCCGGGTGGCGACCAGGTTCCACCAGTGGACTGGAGAGAAGTTGCCGCCGCCAGCGAAATAAGTGCCCCCGGTGCTTTGCTCGTGCCCCAATTGGATGAAACATGGCGCGGCAACCGAGCCGATATTCGTGACACCGGTGGCGTTGTGGAGTGGACGGTGGGGCTGATTGGTTCCGGTGATGAGTTTGTCCAAGTTGTTCAAAGTTTCGGGGCGGGACCGGCGTGGGTATCCTCTCAGGTTCGTGGCCGGGGAGCCGACGGCGAAACGAGTCTAGGTGCCGGCGAGGAACAAGTGTTGTGGACTATTTTTGACCGGTCAGGGGTGTCAGATCCGGGCAACCGAGTGTGGTCAGTGGCGGCCGAAACACACACCGGTTGGGTGGTTGTCACCGGGCTCACCGAAGCATCGGTTTTTCTCGTAGCCAGTGATTTGTCGACCAACCAGCTAGATCTCTTTCACACCCAATAGTTGGTCACCGGAAAATGGCGGAGGGTACACTGGCGGGGGTTAGCAAGACTCACCTTTCGGACACGAATGGCGAGCATATGTGTGGCACAAACTCACCCCCACCCACCATCGAGGAAGGTTCGAATTAATGGCTGACACGTCAGACGAGTTCCGCGTGGAGCACGACACCATGGGCGAAGTTCTGGTCCCCAAAGATGCTCTCTACCGGGCACAAACTCAGCGGGCCGTAGAAAATTTCCCCATTTCTGGCAACAGCCTTGAACCTGATCACATCATCGCCCTCGCTCAAGTAAAGCGCGCCGCCGCTTTGGCCAATGAGGAACTCGGAATTCTTGACAGCCCCATTGCCCAGGCAATTGCTCGGGCCGCCGACAAAATTATTGCCGGGGAGCACCTTGACCAGTTCCCCGTTGACACCTATCAAACGGGCAGCGGCACCTCGTCGAATATGAACATGAATGAGGTCCTTGCAACTCTCGCCACTGAGATCGCCGGGGTTGATATTCACCCGAATGACCATGTGAACTGTTCCCAATCTTCCAACGACGTTTTCCCCACCTCTGTCCACGTGGCAGTCACCCACGCGTTGGTCAACCAACTCATCCCCGCTCTGACCTACCTGGCCGACGAACTGGAAAAGAAGGAAGTCGAATGGGCGACAGTCGTGAAACCCGGTCGCACACACCTCATGGATGCCACCCCCGTCACCTTGGGCCAAGAGTTCGCCGGATACACCAGGCAGATCCGACTGGGTGTTGAGCGAATTCAGTCCGCCCTTCCCCGAGTTGCTGAAGTCCCCCTGGGGGGAACCGCCACGGGGACCGGTATCAACACTCCCCTAGGTTTCTCCGAGCGGGTCATCCAGATTTTGGCAGACAACACGCAGCTGCCCATCACAGAAGCCGCGGACCATTTCGAAGCACAAGGTGCGCGAGACGGTTTAGTGGAGGCATCTGGTGCGCTTCGGGTGATAGCGGTGAGTCTCACCAAAATCTGCAACGACCTGCGCTGGATGGGCTCTGGTCCAAACACCGGTTTGGCCGAATTGGCCATCCCCGACCTTCAGCCGGGAAGCTCCATCATGCCCGGCAAAGTTAACCCTGTCATCCCCGAGGCGGTGTTGATGGTGTGTGCCCGGATTATCGGAAACGACCAAACCGTTGCATGGGCGGGTGCGAGTGGAAACTTTGAACTCAATGTCGCGATTCCCGTCATGGCCACATCTCTGCTCGAATCCATTCGCTTACTTGCCAACAGCACCAGAGTGTTGGCCGATAAAACAATTGTGGGGCTTGAGGCCAACGTTGAGCGAGCACTCGCTCTCGCCGAATCTTCCCCGTCAATTGTGACCCCACTCAACCGTTTTATTGGCTACGAAGCGGCGGCAAAGATTGCGAAGCACGCGGTGGCCAACCAGGTGACAATTCGCCAGGCAGTGATTGACCTGGGTTATGTCGACCGTGGGGAGCTCACCGAAGAACAGCTTGATGCCGCCCTGGACGTCCTCTCGATGACTTCCCCCAGTCTTTAGGCCGCCGGCGGTGCGCCGTCCTCGAGCAAATCCGTGACGAGGGCCGCGATGGGGCTGCGCTCCGATCGCGTTAAAGTAACGTGAGCGAAAAGGCTTTGGCCTTTCAACGCTTCGATGACACTCACTACCCCGTCGTGCCGACCGACCCGAAGGTTGTCGCGTTGGGCAACATCGTGGGTCAGCACAACCCGCGAGTTTTGACCAATCCGGCTGAGAACTGTCAGCAAAACGTTTCGCTCAAGTGACTGAGCCTCATCCACGATGACAAACGCATCGTGGAGGGAACGTCCCCGGATGTGAGTGAGCGGCAAAACTTCAAGAATGCCCCGCTCAACAACTTCCGTCATGACATTGCTGGACACGACCGAACCCAAAGTGTCAAACGTTGCCTCAGCCCACGGGTTCATCTTCTCACCCTGGTCACCGGGAAGGTATCCGAGTTCTTGGCCACCAACCGCATAGAGGGGGCGAAACACCATGATTTTCTTGTGAAGATTCTTTTCCAACACGGCTTCTAACCCCGCGCAGAGGGCGAGGGCTGACTTACCCGTTCCGGCGCGACCCCCCAACGACACAATCCCGACCGAGTCATCCAGAAGAAGGTCAATCGCAAGCCGCTGTTCAGCGGAACGACCGTTCAAACCAAACACGTCCCGATCACCGCGGGCGAGAGATATCCGCCCGGGTTGCGTCACACGACCCAGAGCAGAACCTCGCTCACTGGTAATCACCAATCCAGTGTTGAGGGGAAGATCTTCGGCAAGAGGTGACTGGAAGGATTCGTCGTCGTACAGTTCCGCCATCTCGTCAGCGGACAAAGCAATTTCACTGACCCCCGTCCACCCGGAGTCTCTCGCAAATTCTGCGCGATACTCTTCGGCCGACAACCCCACTGATGCTGCCTTGACGCGCATCGGAAGATCTTTTGACACCACCGTGACAGGTGTTCCTTCACTCGCAAGGTTGACGGCGACCGCGAGAATCCTGGAGTCGTTATCACCCAACTGCAAACCGCTGGGCAACACAGACTGGTTCGAATGGTTCAGCTCAACACGAAGGGTCCCACCGTCACCAACACTGATGGGGAAATCAAGACGCTCATGTTTCTGCCGAAGGTCGTCCAAGTATCGGAGGGCCTGGCGGGCGAAATAGCCAATTTCAGGATCATGGCGTTTGCGTTCCAACTCGGAGACAACGGTCACCGGCAAAACCACGTGATGTTCGGCAAACCGGAACATGGCACCCGGGTCGCTCAGAAGAACCGAGGTGTCGAGGACGTACGTCCGCTCCCTCACTTCCTGAGGCTTTCCGGCCTTTTTCTTCTCTACGGACTGAGGGGTAGCGGGTGTGCTCACGTAGTCTCCTTATGTCGGGGCAAGCCCCGTTTGACCAAGAAAATACGCCCTCAAACCCTCAACACCATCGAGGACACGCCCACACAAGGTGACAAAAAAGTAAACGGTCAGGAGCGGAACCAGCAACCGGGCTCTATTGGCCAAATCTTCTCTGCCGGCGCCCAAAATCTCGAAGGGCTCGAAGAAAGTCCACCTCGCGCAGATCGGGCCCCAATGCTTCCACAAAATAAAACTCACTGTGAGCAGACTGCCAAATCATAAAATCACTGAGGCGTTGTTCACCTGAAGTTCGGACTACCAGGTCCAAGTCCGGCTGGCCACCCGTATACAGGTGCGAGGCAATAGCTTCAACGCTGATGTTGTCGGCCAAAGAATCGAGATCACCGCCTGACTTGCGGTGCTCGTCAACAAGTCGTTGAACCGCTTGAGTAATTTCCGCCCGGCCTCCGTAACCCACCGCAAGATTCACATGCAATCCCGAATTGGCCTCTGTTCTTGCTGTCGCTGCTTCCAAAGTCCCCCTCAGGCCGTCTGGCAGAACCTCAACTTGGCCAACGTGCTTCACTCGCCAGTTTTTGAACCGTGATAGCTGGTTGGCCAAAGTTTCAATGATGTCGGCGAGCACGTCCAACTCGTCTTGCTCTCGGCCGAGAATATTGTCCGTGGAGAGGAGGTAAAGGGTGACCACCTCAATGCCGTACTCATCACACCATCCCAAAAATTCGTGGATTTTGTCGGCGCCCGCTTGGTGACCGTGGGACGACGATTCAAGCGAACGCATCTTTGCCCACCGGCGGTTCCCATCCAGAATAAGACCCACATGCCGTGGTGGGGTGAGGCCGTCTATCTGTTGACGCAACCTCTTCTGGTACAGGCGATAAAGCAGACCCGGCTGGGGAGATGATGGGGCCTGGGTCACACCACTACGTTAGTGCACCCGCAACGCAACCCGGTGTCCCCGGTTCTTCACACGTCACGTTCATCACCCAGGCCTAAACTGTGAGCCATGGCTTCCCCGCATGACAATGGCGCCGCCATTGGAGCGCCTTCGGGGAGCATTCAACTGCCCTTATTGGAAGAGGCAACCGATTATCGGGAGATTGAGAAGAAGCCATCATGGCGGGGCCTCATCCACGCAGGCACACTCCCCATAGCAATGGTGCTTGGGACAATTCTCATCATGCTGTCAATCGACAGAGGGTGGCTTGCTATCACCGCGAGTTCCGTCTACACGGCGAGCGCCATGGCACTCTTCGGTGTTTCCGCCACCTATCACCGTTTTGGCTGGGGGCCGAAAGCTAAATCTGTTCTTCGCCGACTTGACCACGCCAACATTTTCTTCCTCATCGCCGGAACATACACCCCCATTGCACTGCTCGCGCTACAGTGGCCGCAAAACATCATTTTGTTGACCGTGGTCTGGTCCGGGGCAATCCTGGGGATTGTTTTCCGCACGGTATGGATATCAGCTCCGCGTTGGCTGTATGTTCCGCTCTACCTGGCACTGGGCTGGGCTGCCGTGATGTATTTGCCTCAATTGTTGGACGCCAGCGTCGCGATGGTGGTGATGGTCTTAGCTGGAGGAATCTTATACAGCCTGGGGGCTGTGGTGTACGGAGTGAAAAAGCCGAACCCGCTCCCGGAACATTTCGGGTTTCACGAAATCTTTCACACTTTGACCGTGTTGGCGTTTATCTGCCATTGGGTCGCAGTGCTCATAATTGTTCTGAACCCTCTGGGTTAGCCTCTCGATCCAGTCGCTCACCAATTTCTGACCGGTATCTGTTTCTGCGCATGCGACGGTTCATATCCAGCAGGAGAAGGAGAACTCCAATCCCCACGACGAACGTGGCGATAAAGCCCGCGACACCGGGCGTCACCAGGTTAGGGTCCACCTCAATGGGCGGAATTAACTCTCTGGCAAAGGTGAGTGACACGAGTGGGCCTCCTCCAGCTCTCACACAAAATCGGCTATTAGCCTCAGCTTAAAGGATGAGAAAGGATAAACCCCGTGAATCAGGTGGACCAAGCTGACCGCATAGCGGTCCGCTATGGCCGAACCCCCACAGCGAAGAAAAAGCAAAAGGCGATCGGGATTATTGGCGGCATTGGGGTGACCATCGTGTTGGTCGCCTGGATTGTCTGGGCGGGACCACTTCGAACCTCAAGCCAGTTTCAAGCCCGTGACCTGGGGTTTTCGATTGTTGACGAGAGAAACATTGTTGTCCAGTTCGAAATCAGCGTCACTCCAAACACCCGGATGGAGTGTGCCGTGCAAGCACTCAGCGCAGACTACGGAATCGTGGGCTGGCGAGTTATCGATATTCCGCCGAGCTCCCAGAGGACGAGAGTGTTCGAGCAGCCCCTTCGAACAAGTGACATGCCCGTCACCGGCTTGCTCTACCGGTGCTGGGTGCCATAGTCTCAAGCAATTGCGCGCCTGGCGCTCATCACCATTGAAAGGGGGATAGTTATGGCCCACAAGGATTCCGACCAAACGGTTTGGCTCACCCAGGAGGCCTACGACCGACTTGCCCTCGAACTTGAACAGCTCACCACGGTGGGACGTGCAGAAATTTCAAAACGTATCGAGGTCGCCCGTGAAGAAGGCGACTTGAAAGAAAACGGTGGCTATCACGCGGCCAAAGAAGAGCAAGCCAAAATGGAAGACCGTATTCGGACGCTCACCAACATGCTCCGCCACGCTGTCGTGGGCGAGGTGCCAGAAAGTTCCGGAGTGGTCGAATCCGGCACGGTCGTCACTGCTCACATCCACGGCGACACCGAAAAGTTTTTGCTGGGCTCCCGGGAGCTCGCGGGTGACACTGACCTTGACGTATACAGCGAGCAAAGTCCCCTCGGCCAAGCCATCGTTGGACTGAAAATCGGCGAATCGTCCACATACACTGCGCCAAACGGAGCAGAGATTGCCGTTGAGATTGTCGACGTGGAGACGTTCGTTCCGTAGTCTTAACGCATGAACGATACGCACGACGATGAGATCCGCGAGATTGCCAAGAGGAGGCTGAAGCGCAAGGCAGACTTCAAGAACTATCTTTTTGTCTGGGCTTTCGTCTCACTGCTGCTCACCGCCATCTGGCTCATTGCAACCCCCGGCACCGTCTTTTGGCCGGGCTTTGCGATTGCCGGCATGGGCCTTGCGGCCGTTTTTGTCTGGTGGGATGCTTACGGCCCCGTTCGGGACATCACCGAAGCTGATGTTGACGCGGAAATCGGGAGAATGGGCAAGCGTAAAAGCTAGAAGTCGATTCTTGGCTCGTAGCCTTCCCGCCGCAGGGCGTCTAACACCTGTTCAGCGTGCTCGGGGCCCCTGGTTTCAATGTGAAGTTCGAGTTCCACTTGGCTAATTTGAAGACCCGTGCCGTGACGAGTGTGAAGCACCTCGACAACGTTGGCGTTTTGCTCAGCGACAATTTCTGATGTCTTTGCGAGCTGGCCGGGCCGGTCCGGCAGTGGGATCCGCATTTTCAGATAACGGCCTGAGCTGGCAAGGCCTCGACTGATGACACGCTCAAGGATCATCGGGTCAATGTTTCCGCCGCTCAATACCACCACGGTGGGGCCAGTCGCTTTTATTTTCCCAGCCAACGCCGCCGCAACAGCAACAGCGCCGGCGGGCTCGACAACCATTTTTGCCCTCTCCAACAGCACCAAAATAGCTCGCGCGATTTCATCATCAGTGACCGTCACAACGTCGTCGACGGTGTGAGAAATAATGTCGAAATTAACGACTCCCGGCTTAGACACCGCGATACCGTCAGCGATGGTCGGCTGAACTGCTACTTCAACAATTTCGCCGGCGTCGAGTGACAGCGGATACGGGGCGGCGTTTTCCGCCTGCACACCAATCACTCGAATGTCTTTGCCCGTCTTGGCGGCGTGTTGCTTCATCACACTCGCCACACCGGACATCAAACCGCCGCCACCAATGGGGACGATCACCGTGGCGACGTCTGGCACTTGGTCCAAGATTTCCAGACCAACCGTCCCCTGACCGGCAACAACGTCGACATGGTCGAAGGGAGGAATGCGAACGGCGCCCGTTTCGTCGGCAAACGTTGCTGCCGCATGAAGCGGGCCTTCCATGGTGTCCCCGGTCAAGATGACATCAGCACCGTATGATCTGGTGGCTTGAAGTTTGGGTAAAGCAACCCCGACAGGGGTGAAAATGGTGGCCTTAATGCCCAGCTCTTTTGCCGCGAAAGCGACACCTTGAGCGTGGTTACCGGCGCTTGCCGCCACTACCCCTCTAGCGCGTTCCTCATCGCTGAGTTTCGACATGCGATTGTAGGCACCACGAATCTTGTATGACCCCGTTCGTTGGAGGTTTTCACACTTCATGAAACTGGGAACACCCAGAATTTCCTCCAAAAAACGGGATACCTCCATTGGGGTCACCTGCGCCACGGTGCTCACAACTTGTCTGGCTTGCTGAAAATCATCCAGCGTCGGGCCAGGAATAGTGACGGAAGGTTCGGGGTTGGTGAGTGTCATTTCTGTACTTTCAGCGGGGGGCCAGCCAAGAAATTCATTGCCAGTGGGTCGTTCACCCACTGGTTATTGGCCAAATATTTGATGAACACATTCAAGTAGGCAACAATCGGGACGGCGAAAAGAATACCGGGGATGCCGCCGAGATAACCTCCTGCGGCGACGGCCAACGCGACGGCAAGAGGGTGGATGCGCATCGCAGCTCCCATGACCAGTGGCTGGAGCACCTGGCTTTCTAGCTGCTGAACGGCCAGAACAATGATGGCCATGGTGAGTGCTGCGCCGGGACCTGCGTATACGAGGGCGATAAACACTGCCAACGCACCCGTGACAAACGCTCCCACAATCGGCACAAAACCACCCAGGAAAACGGCCACGAAAATCAAGACAACGAGCGGAAGTTGCAAGAACAGGGCCCCCAGGCCAATACCGACCGCATCAACAAAAGCGACAAAAATCTGAACCTTGACGAAGCTTGTCAACGTCAACCAGCCGTGCGCACTGGCACCCGCAACGGCGGGGCGAGCTGGCCGGGGAAGAAGATTGACCATGAAACGCCAGATTCGGTCACCGTCATGGATGAAGAAAATGAGAGCAAACAGCGCAATACCCAGCCCAACAAGAAGTGACCCGGCCGTACTGCCAATCGAGAGCGCGCCGGAGAGGAGGAAGCCCGATCCCAGGTCAAACTCGGTGACGAGAGAATCGAACCAGTCTCTCACTTGGCTTTCACTGAGCTGGAGCGGTGACTGGGCAAGAAATTCGATGAAGTCCTCGAAAGCAATGAGTGTCCGGCGTTGAAGCGACGGCCAGTCCCGAACAATTTCAACAACAACCAACCACACAAGCGCGCCAAAAACGGAAAGCAGGGTGATGAGTGTCGTGAGAGTCGCCAACCACCCTGGCCAACGGTGTCGGCGAAGAAAAACTGCTAGCGGTGAAACAAGGCCGGCGATAAGAATCGCGATGAGAAGGGGGATAACGAGAAAACTCAGCGAAATCACAAAAAATATCACCACAGCCGCAGCAGCTGCGATGATCAAAAACCGCCACGACCAGGCTGTCGCGATGGCTAAACCGTTGGGGACCGGAGGCTCACTTCTGGGCGTCCGGAACTGGCGGGGCAATCTCATGCGCTCCAGTCTAGGTCGATTCGCTGATTCGACTGTTAAAACCGGGCCTTATTCTCCAAAAGGCGAGTAACTCGGTCGGGAATAGGTGGGTGAGTTTGGAACATCCGATCAATGATTCCCGGCTGCATCGGGTCAGCCAGCCATAAGTGCGCCATGGAGGCCTGCTGAACCTTCAAAGGTCTTCCGTATTGGCCGAGTTTATGCAGGGCGCTAGCGAGCGCTTCCGGATGACGGGTTGTCATCGCACCGGTGGCGTCAGCCAAGTATTCCCTCTGCCGAGATATTGCTGCTTGGATGAGCGCAGCGAGCAAAGGCGCCAAGATCATGGCGAGAATACCGACCACAATAATGAGCGGGTTCGCCCCACCCTGATTTCGGCGAAGCCCCCCAAAAAAAGCCATACGGGCTAAAACATCGGCCAAAATTCCCACGACGACAACCAACCCGAACACAACGGTCGATACTCGAATGTCATAGTTTTTGACGTGCGCGATTTCGTGAGCCATCACGCCCTCTAACTCGGCGTCATCCATCAGCTCCAAAAGCCCTGTGGTCGCGGCCACGGCCGCGTGCTCAGGGTCGCGGCCGGTGGCGAAAGCATTGGGCGCGGGATCGTTCACGATGTACACCTTGGGGGTGGGAAGCCCTGTCGTGATGGCCAAATTTTCAACGATTCGATACAGCCGGGGGTTGTCCTTTTTGCTTATTTCCTGGGCGCCCGCCATCTTCAACACCTGTGAGCCGGAGGCGTAATACTGAACAATCACGTAAATGAGGGCGCCGATCATTGCGCCGATGGCTATCAGGCCGGAACCGTCGCCGAAAAATGCGCCCAAAACAAAAGCGAGACCTGAGACGATCAGAATAAAAAAGGCCATGATGATGACCGTGTTGCGTTTATTGGCCGCAATTGCCCGATACACCCGTCACCCCTTCTTACACAGAATGCTCACGAAAATACCGCGTGGGACTTTGTGGCTCAGAACTGAATCCGAGGCGCTTCAGCGATGGCCTCACGGTCGGCAACTTCGAAAAAGTCGCGCTCAGCAAACCCGAGATTTTTCGCAAACACGTTGTTGGGGAAGACCTTTATTCGGGTGTTGAGTTCACGCACGCCACCGTTGTAAAAGCGGCGCGCTGCCTGAACTTTGTCTTCTGTGTCCACCAGTTCACCTTGCAACTGCAAAAAGTTTTGGCTTGCTTGCAACTGAGGGTATGCCTCAGCAACCGCGAAAATACTCTTCAGCGCGTCCTGCATCATGTTTTCAGCTTGACCGGCCTCTTTCGGCCCTTGGGCATTTATTGTTGCCGCTCTGGCCTCAGTGACACGCTGGAAAACGCCTTTCTCGTGCTCCGCGTAGCCCTTCACGGTGTCAACCAAGTTGGGTATGAGGTCTGCTCGGCGCTTCAATTGAACGGTGATGTCACTCCACGCTTCATCGACGCGAACGTTGAGAGTGACAAGACCGTTGTAAGTCACCCACAGGTAGATGCCAACAATTGCGGCAAGTCCAAGAACAATAGCGAGTACGATTCCCAATTCCATGTTTCGAGCATAGAGGGGGAAGCTGGGTGCTCAAAGAAAAAATGTTGGTGCCCCGGCGGGGACTCGAACCCCGACTGTGACGATTTTAAGTCGCCTGCCTCTGCCGATTGGGCTACCGGGGCCCACCTGGCCAGTTTACGTGGCCGGCTCGGCTACTTTCTTTCGAGTCCTTTTCGGTCCGGCTTTCGCAGCGGGAGCTGGTCGGGAAGCAAATTCCTCGAAAAAGTCTCTCGGCCGCTGAACCCTGCGGACGCTCGCAGTGTCGCGGCCCCAGAAAAGTTGAAGCAACCAGCCCGAAAACACACGAACTTTCCGTTCCCACATAGGCATTGCTAACCCGTGGTAACCGCGGTGGGCGAACCAGGCTATCAAGCCTTTCAGCGCGATCGGGCCAGACTGGAACACACCAACGCCGAGGCCCAGACCAGCGACCGCGCCAAGGTTTTTGTGAAAATAGTCTTTTGGTTCCTCGTTGCGAAGCACGGCGACAAGATTCTTGGCCAGAAGCTTCCCTTGACGAACAGCGTGTTGAGCGTTGGGAACACAGTAGCCGCCAACACCGCCGCCTGTGAGGTCCGGAACGGCAGCGACATCTCCTGCAGTCCACAAACCATCCAAAACGTGGTCCCCGTCGACAACTCTCAAATCTGCTTGAGCGGTGATCCGGCCACGATCATCTAGGGGAATACCGGAACCATCCATCATGGTGGCTGCTTTGACGCCGGCCGTCCAAATGACGAGGTCGGTCTCCAAAGTTTTGCCGTTGGACAACTCTAGGCGGCCATTCATTGCGCTCACCAGCTGGGTATTCAGGTGAATGTGACAGTGGCGGCTCTCCAAGTTCTTGATCACCCAATGACTGGTTTTCAGTGACACTTCAGGCATGATTCGATCCATGGCCTCCACCAAGTGGAAATGGGTGTCATCGAGCGAGAGTGTGGGGAACTGGCGCAGCATGGAGGAGGCGAGGCTGCGAAGCTCCGCAATGGTCTCAATGCCGGCAAAACCTCCGCCAATGACGACAACAGTCAACAGACGGTCACGTTCTCTCCCCGGAGGAAGGTTGGCGGCGATGTGCATGGAGTCGATGAGTCGGTCACGAACAGCGACCGCCTCTTCGATGGTTTTCATCCCAATCGCGACGTCCGCCACACCGGGAATGGGGAACGTTCTGGACACCGCACCGGCAGTGACCACAATGTGGTCGTAGTCTTCTGTCCACGCCTCCCCAATTTCCGGGGTGATGGTGACCGTCTTCTCGAGGTAATTGACTCCGGTCACCCGAGCCGTCACCACGCGGGTTTTCTTCAAATGGGTTCTCAGCGGAACAATTGCATGCCGAGCTTCGATGGAACCGGCAGCAACCTCAGGGAGGAACGGCTGATAGGTCATGTAGGGAAGCGGATCGACAATCACGACTTCGGCTTCGTTACGCCTCAACAGGCGCTCGAGCTTAAACGCAGTGTAGAAGCCGGAGTAGCCGCCCCCGACGATAACAATCTTGGCCACAGGATTCTTTCCTCTAAAGAGACACGTCCGAAGCCTCTACTCTACCGAGCATTTTGACTCGTCTGGACTGGTAGAGGGCGCCGAACACAACAAGGCTCAAGGATACCCCCAGTGAGAGAAGCATCGCATGCGGCAAACCAGTTATCGCCCCCTCATCAATAGTTTGAGGCAGGTCGGTCACTGTTT
Source organism: Microbacteriaceae bacterium (assembly GCA_007117135.1). Classification (GTDB taxonomy): domain Bacteria; phylum Actinomycetota; class Actinomycetes; order Actinomycetales; family Microbacteriaceae; genus Pontimonas. The sequence goes on from SKHB01000022.1 coordinate 153,673, forward strand.
GGGGCTCTTCGGGGGCTGGGAGAGTGATCGGGTCAAACTCGATCACGGTTTTCTCCCCTTCGCCCCGCCGATAAATCACTATCCATTCGGCGAGTGTTCCCAGGGGGTTTGTGGACACACGGGGAACGTCAGCCGTGACTGCGGCAAAGGCATCAACAATGCCGTAGCCGTAGAGCGGGTCTGGTGTTCGCTCCGTTTGAGGTCGTGCCGTTGTGAGTATCCGGTTGATGACATTCGCTGCGTCCAGTTCGGGGTGGGCGGCGCGCACAAGCGCAGCAATCCCAGCGACAATCGGGGTAGCCCCGCTAGTTCCCGCCCAAATGTTGTACCGGTCACCTGGCACCGCACCGACCAGGTTTTCGCTTGCCGCCATGACGCCGATGGTGATGCCCTGACTGGATGCTCGAGTTGACGCTACCTGTGACCTGGTCACACCCCCCACTGTCAACACCCCGGGCATCGTTGCTGGCGCTCCGACAGCTTCGGTGCCGCTGCCCCTGTTGCCGGCAGCGGCAATGACCACCACATTCCGCGACTCCGCATAGGAAAATGCTTCGTCCCAACTGGTTGGCCAGTCCCTCGTGTTTCGCGTGAGCGACAGAGAAATAATGTCTGCCCCATTATCAACTGACCAGCGAACCGCCCGGGCAATCTGTTCGTCTCCTGGCCTGGTTCCCCCCTCAAAAGCCATGGAGACACTCAAGATGCTGGCTTCAGGGGCTGCCCCAATCACACCACTGTTGCGGGAATGTCCCCGTCCAGCGGCAAGCGACGCGACAAGAGTGCCGTGCTCGCTGTCTCGCCCCACCGGAGTTTGGCCGTTGGGACTACCAATCCCAGACACGTCCGTGCCGCCAACAACTGCACCCTGAAGGTCCCTATGCGTTGCGTCAATTCCGGTGTCAATGATGGCAATAGTCACACCAGCTCCGCGGGTAACCTCCCACGCCCGATCGATTCCGTAATCGCTAATCCAATACTGACGATCCCGGATATCGTCAGCCCATGCGGGGCTAGCGGGGAGAACAACGCCGGATACGAGCAGTGCCGCTGCGCCCGCCCCTGCTACCCATTTGCTCCACACGAGCACACCTCTGCTTTCCACGCACTATCTTCATAGGCCCAATCCCCGACAGGGTTAACTCCCGGTCCAACCGAAAGAGAGTGAGCAATCAGCGCGTGGAGGCATTTGACCCGCTCAGGCATCCCTCCCGCTGAGATTCCTCGAATCTCGTCAACAACGTCAATCTGCTCGCGGCTGTGGATAAAGGTCTCGTGAGCCCGACGATACAGGGCCATGGCTTCTGGGTCGCTGTGAAGACGCTCCACATATTCGGGCATTTTTCCTGCCGCTTCCAAACGGGACGCCTCTTTCGTCGCCTCCGGGTGGGTGAGGTAGTACAGGGTGGGGAACGGGGTGCCGTCTTCTAGCCGGGGTGACGTCACCACCACGATGGGCGCTCCGCATACACACCTCGCGCCAATTCCGATGACATTCCGGGCAGGCCGCCCAATTTGTCCAGAAATCGTCTCGATATCTGTGGGCGTGGGAGCCTCCCAATCACTCATCGTCCCCGCCTCCAAATTGTGGCGCGGGAAGGGGTTGGCGCACCCCCGGCTCACTGTCTTGTTCGGGTTCCGGTGCCCTCGTGGTGGCGGCAACAAGGTAGCTGGCGAACAGTGACTTCATCCAGTTACTGGACACCACTTCAATATCTCCACTAATGGTCTCTTCACTGGCTGATTCGGTGACTTCAACATCATCAATCACCAGATAGGTAATGTCCCCCGGATAGACAAACATCAGACGAGAACGCGCTTGTGCTTCCACGAAGGCACGGTCACTCCAGCGCTCCAACTGTTCCTCTAAAGCCTGCACTTCTTGGTCTACCGCGGCTAATTCAGCCTCAAGTTGGGCAATTTGTTGTTGTTGTTCGGCGAGAACTCGAAGCGAGGGCGACAACACAACAACCCCCAAAACAATCAGCGCGAGCACAGTCACCGTGAACCCCGACGCCTGGAGGCTTAACCCGAGCGGGACACGGCGGTGCTTCTTTTTTCCGGCGCCTTTCGGCGTCGGATTCTCACTTGTCACCCGGCCAGTGTAATGAGCAACCGGGTCAATATCGGGGAGCTCGTTGCCGTGGTGGTCTATTTCCCAGTAAAGCGGGGAAATGCGGATGCTCCCGCGTAACGGGCTTCTTGTCCGAGTTCTTCCGCGATGCGGAGCAGCTGGTTATATTTCGCCACTCTCTCTGACCTGGCTGGAGCGCCGGTCTTGATCTGCCCACAGTTTGTTGCCACCGCGATATCGGCAATAGTGGTGTCCTCGGTTTCCCCGGAGCGATGCGAAAGCATTGCGGTGTATCCGGAGCGGTGCGCCAAGCTCACCGCGTCGAGGGTTTCGGACAGCGTCCCAATCTGGTTGACCTTCACTAAAAGCGAGTTGCCCGCCCCCTTGTCAATGCCCTCCTGGAGTCGAACCGGGTTGGTGACAAAAAGGTCGTCACCCACCAGCTGAACCTTACTTCCCAACTCTTCGGTGAGGGCGACCCAGCCGTCCCAGTCGTTTTCATCGAGGGGGTCTTCAATGGACACCAACGGGTAGTTGGCCACCAAATCGCTGTAATAGTTGACCATGTCACTAGCGGACTTACTGTTTCCTTCAAAAAGGTAGTGACCGTCAGAATAGAACTCTGTGGCGGCCACATCGAGAGCTAACGCAATGTCTTTCCCCGGGCTAAACCCTGCCGCCTCAATTGCTTTGAGCAGAAAATCCAAAGCACTGCGGTTATCGCTCAACTCGGGCGCGAACCCCCCCTCATCACCCAGGCCAGTAGCCAGGCCTGCAGCTTTCAGCTGCGACTTGAGCGCGTGGTAGGTTTCTGCTCCCATCCGAATAGCATCGGACACGTTGTCAGCACCTATCGGGCTAATCATGAACTCTTGAATATCGACGCCCGTGTCAGCGTGTGCTCCGCCGTTGATGACGTTCATCATGGGAACGGGCAGAAGGTGTGAGTGAACCCCGCCGATGTACTGGAACAGAGGAACATCTGCTGAATCGGCAGACGCGCGCGCAACGGCAAGGGAGACCCCGAGAATCGCGTTCGCCCCCAGCTTGCTCTTATTGTCTGTCCCGTCAATCGTGATCAGGGCGCGGTCAATCGCGCGTTGGTCGCTTGCTTCCATGCCTTCGATGCCGGGGCCCAGCACGTTGATGACCGCGTCAACCGCACCCTGAACTCCTTTGCCGAAGTATCGCTTGGGGTCATTGTCGCGCCGCTCGAAAGCCTCATGCTGCCCGGTTGACGCCCCGGAGGGAACCATGGCTCGGCCGATTGTGCCGTCATCGAGCAAAACATCCACCTCAACGGTGGGGTTTCCTCTCGAATCGAGAATTTCACGGGCGATAACGCCGTCGACTTCAGCCACAGGTGAACTCCTTCACAAAGTTAGGACGCCAGAAGAGGTGCCACCCATATTCTAGTGACCCTCGGAAACCCCGAGCTGTGGTGTCAAGCGTCGAGTGCCCGCCAAGACAGGTCCTCGGAGTGAACAGCCTCACCCGAGACGATCGCCACATCGCTCACCCCCTGGGACACTAAACGCTCGTACAAGGCTTTCGCGTTTTTTTGAGACTTTGCGAGGACGACCGATGTCCCGGCGTCGACTAATTGGCGTTTTATGTCCAGCAAACGCTCCACTGAGACATCGGGGCCGTAAATCAGCGCAACACGTTTCGGGGTGTCTGCGGTGGGTGGTGTGACCACCTCCATCAAACGCTCAAAACCTAGTGAAAATCCGAAAGCGGGGGTGTTTTGGCCGAGGAAACGGCCAATCATGCCGTCGTAGCGACCACCGCCCCCCAGGGAGACTCCCAGTCCCGGGTGAACACACTCAACAATTGAACCCGTGTAGTAACCCATTCCTCGAACAAGGGTGGGGTCAAACATCACACGGTCCGGTCCAATGTCTTGGCCGAGTGCCTCCGCCCACTCAACCAATTCATGGGCGGTGGACACGTCAGCGCCCATCAGCGATGCGATTTCTTCGGCATCCCACGTGCCGTGACCCGCACTTGCCCACTCCACAACCGGTTCAAAAACGTCCGTATCAATGTGTGGGCCAAGACGCTCACGTAACTCTGTCAAGACGCCCTCAGCGCCCACCTTGTCCAACTTGTCCAAAATAATCAGCGCTGTGAGCTGATCATCCATGGGCACTTGGGCTCTAACGAGCAGCGAGCTGAGAAGCCTGCGATCCCCCACACGAAAGGTGAAAGTGTGAATACCGAGCTTCTCCAACGCGTCAGCTGTTGCCGTTAACACTTCGCGCTCAGCCAACGAGCTCGGTTCGCCGAGGACGTCGATGTCACACTGGACAAACTGGCGAAACCGTCCTTTTTGCGGGCGCTCCGCCCGCCACACTGGTCCGATGTGGAGAGCGCGGAAAACAGGGGGTAGGTCTTGATGGTGGCTGGCGTAATACCTGGCCAGGGGAACGGTGAGGTCAAACCGTAGAGCCAAGTCGCTCAGTTCTTCAACCCTCCCCACAGAGGTCACGTCGTCGACACCAAGTCCCCGGCGCAACACAGCGAAGCTCAATTTTTCGTTGTCTCCGCCCAAGCCTGAGTGGAGTACTGCGTGGTCTTCCATCGCGGGGGTTTCCATCGAGTCAAAGCCGTGAAGACGGTACGTGTCTTCGATAATCCGCTTGACCCGGTCTCTCGTGCGAGCATCCTGGGGAAGAAAGTCGCGCATCCCGCGTGGAGGGTTAACCGGTGACACCATGAGACCAGTCTGGCAGTGCTCTACTCGTTCTTTTCGCCATTGCTCGTCGTTTCTTCAGACACAATGGCACCTTCCAGTTTCGATATTGCACGCCGAAGAGCGGTGTCCGCATCAATTCCTTGCGCTTCAGCAGTGGCGACCAAGCCCAAGATAGCGTCGCCAATGTCCACCCCGCTGCCCCCTGGTGCACCCGGAGTGCTCACGGCGAGGCCGTGTCTCGCCGATCGTTTGAGAAGCGCTTGGGCGCGGGCAATCGGGTGAAGGGAGCGAGGAACTTGGTCCACCACACTTTTTTCTCCGCCTTTTTCTGCCTTTTTTGCAGCTACCCAGTTTTGTCGAATTTCTTCGACTCCTGACACCTCTAGACCTGCAAAAACATGCGGGTGGCGGCTTCTCATCTTCTCCGCTGTTTTTCTTGCCACATCATCAATAGTCACGGGAGTGTTTTCGTCACTGGCCAAAATGTCAGCGTGAAAAAACACCTGATACAACACGTCGCCCAGCTCCTCCACCACCTCGGCACGGTTACCCCGATCGATAGCGTCGACCAGTTCTGCCGTCTCCTCGACCAAAAAAGGGACAAGCGATTGGTGGTCTTGTTCCCTATCCCACTCACACCCATTCTCCCCGCGCAAGATGGCCATCGTTTCGCGGAGGTAACCAAGCCCGTCTGACGTCGTCATGATGTCAGTGTCTCACTGGCATTCGCTGACTCACTAGCCCCATACAGCGATTCGATGACCCCCTGGACCCAGGTCACCAACGCTTGGTCAGAATAGTCGGGCAGCGGAATGAGAACTACTCGCGCGGGAGCCAGATAGTTGCCCTGGGGGTAGAGGCGCTTCAAGCGGACAGTTAGGGAGTCAGGGAGGGGCGGCCCGACAACGCGCAACTTCGACCCCATCACCAGAACTTCAGACAATCCGGCTTTCTTTGCCAAGCGCCGAAGACGTGTCACCATGACCAGTGTTGTGAGAGCGACGGGGAATTCTCCGTATCGGTCGACTAACTCATCGACGACCGCATCAATGTCAGTATCGGTCGATGCCGGCGCGCTGGCCTGGGAGAGTTTTTGGTAGGCCTCTAGGCGAAGCCTGTCGCTGTCAATATAGTCGGAGGGGATTCTCGCGTCGACGGGAAGTTCGAGGCGAAGCTCTGTCTGTTCGGGGGCAACGTCGCCGCGGAACGTGCCAATGGCTTCCGCCATCATCCGCAAATACAGGTCAAAACCCACACCTTGAATGTGGCCGGCTTGTTCCGCGCCCAGCAGGTTTCCCGCTCCCCGCAGTTCAAGGTCTTTCATCGCAATTCTCATTCCTCCCCCAAGGTCGCTGTTCGCGGCGAGAGTTTCGAGACGCTCAATCGCGGTCTCCCCCATACTGTCTTCCGGGTCGAACAGGAAATAGGCGTAGGCGCGCTCCCGACCCCTCCCCACCCGTCCCCGTAACTGGTGAAGTTGGGCAAGGCCGAAACGGTCTGCCCGGTCAACAATCAACGTGTTCGCGTTCGACACATCGATACCCGTTTCGATGATGGTGGTCGACACTAGGACGTCGTATTCACCGTGATAAAAGTCGAGCATGACTTGTTCAAGTTGAGCCTCGGGCAGTTGGCCGTGAGCGACTGCGACTCGTGCTTCGGGGACCAGTTCAGACACGCGGCTCGCCACTTTGTGAATCCCCGCAACCCGGTTGTGAACATAAAACACTTGCCCTTCCCGGAGCATCTCACGTCGAATCGCCGCTTGAATCTGCTGGTCGTCAGCGGGGCCCACATAGCTCAAGATGGGGTGCCGGTTTTCTGGTGGAGTGTGGAGGGTGGACATTTCTCGAATGCCGGTGACTGCCATTTCTAACGTCCGGGGAATGGGAGTCGCACTCATCGCCAGCATGTCGACATTGGTGCGCAGTTTTTTGAGCCGGTCTTTATGTTCCACCCCAAAACGCTGCTCTTCATCGACGATAACCAAACCTAAATCTTTGAACCGAATCTGTTCAGAGAGAAGTCGATGAGTGCCGATGGCCACATCAACCGACCCGTCTGCGAGCCCCTCAATAACGCGTTTGGCTTCTTTCGCCGTCGTGAAACGAGACAGACTGGCCAACCGAACACCAAAAGGGGCGAACCGTTCGTGAAAAGTCTCAACATGCTGGGCAACCAAAAGTGTGGTGGGGGCAAGAACCACCACTTGTTTGTTGTCGTGAACAGCTTTAAAGGCGGCTCTGACCGCGATTTCAGTTTTTCCGAACCCCACATCACCGGCGATGAGACGGTCCATCGGAATGGGTCGCTCCATATCTGCTTTCACCTCATCGATGGTGGTGAGCTGGTCGACAGTTTCCGTAAACGGAAAGGCTTCTTCCAGCTCACGTTGAAACGGTGAGTCCGGGGAGAAGGCAAAACCCGGTTGGGACATCCTCGCCGAATACAGCTTCACCAAGTCCACGGCAATATCCCGAACCGCTTTCCTGGCGCGCGACTTGGCCGCCGACCACTCCGCGCCACCCATTTTGCTGAGCGCCGGAGAATCCCCGCCAACGTAGCGACTTAACACATCGAGCTGGTCGGTGGGGACGTAAAGTTTGTCCGGCGGGTGCCCCCTCTTACTGGGGGCATACTCCAACACCACAAACTCCCGGGTAGAGACTTTGGCGTCCCGGCCACCGGTTGACACCGGTCTCTCCACCACTTCAACAAAGCGACCAATGCCGTGAGTGTCGTGAACGACCAAGTCACCAGTGGACAGCTCCAGCGGGTCAACCCCTTCACGGCGTTTGCTGGCCAGTGTCCGCTGAGTCCTTGCCGACGCGCTGGATGCTTGACCGAAGAACTGGGCTTCACCGATAACCATGATCTTCTGGTCTGGAGCCTCCCACCCCTCATCGATGGTCGCCTGCATGACCGATACGACGGGGGCTTTGTGAAGCTCATCGCCTGGCTCGCATTGCGCCCGGGCAATATCCCATTCGCCTAAAACATCTAGTGCGCGGTGAACAAGGCCAATACCTTTTGCCGCCACCACCACCCGATAATCACGTGCCAGTCGACGTCTAATCACATCTGCGACACCGTCCCCGCCTGAGCGTTCCATAGCAATCTCTGTGAGCGGAAGCCTCACCGCACTGGGCGCCCCCGAATCAAGACTGCCGACAGCTAACCAGGGTCTGTCACCGGCAAAGGCAATAACCTCGTCGCGGCTATAAAAATTGCCAGCCTCGGCACTTATTGGCGATTGTGCCCCGCCTGCCGCTGCCGCCGCCCACGCCGCTTCAAGAAATTCACGGTGGGTGTCGACCAGGCTGTGCGCTCTTTGCGTTGTTCGCTCTGGGCCCAGCTCAACGATTCTGGTGGAAGGGGGAAACAGGTCAATGACGGGGACCAGTTTTGACGCCAGAAGTGGCTGAAGAGATTCCATCCCCTCTACCGCTATTCCGTGAGAGATTTTTTCGAGCATCGTCTCAAGACCGGGGAACTCGGCGGTCAGCTCACGTGCCCGCTGTTTCACCTGGTCGGTGAGCAACATTTCACGAGCCGGCAAAATATCAAGAAAGTCCAACGTGTCAGGCAAGGACCGCTGGCTCGACACGTCAAACCAGGTCAACTCGTCGACAACCGAGCCAAAGAGGTCTGCCCGGACGGGGTGGTCATCCAGTGGAGAAAACACATCAACAATCCCCCCTCGAACAGCGAAATCACCACGCCTGGTCACGAGGTCAACCCGGCGGTAGCCAAGGTTCACTAAAGACTCCGCGAGGTGGGAGATGTCCCCGATGTCGTGACCCTGTCGAAGCTGCAGGCTGGGCACGGCTCTCACTGAATCATTAACCGGTTGGAGGAGCGCGCGAATAGAGGTGACCACGACTAAGGGTTCTGAGTCCACATTTCTGCCTGATAGTTCGCGAAACACCGATAACCGCTTGGCCACTGTCTGAGGGTGTGGGCTCAAACGTTCGTGTGGAAGTGTTTCCCACGCCGGCAAATCCCACACCCGATATCCGCCAAAGGAGCGCAGCGCATCCCTCATCTGGTCGCTGTCTCGGCTGGTTGCGGTGACGACCAGCACAACCTCGCCTTTTTGGCAGTCCTGGGCGATTGCGTCAAGGATGAGAGCGTGTGAGGGCTTGGCGCTCACAATGTGGCCCCCCGCGCGCGACACTTCGACGGCCTGGACAAAGGGCGACGTCGGATGAAGAAACCGGCGCAACCCCTGAATGCTCACTCGCTCAAGTGTAGGGGGACAGCCCGCACACCTACTGCGCGTGGTAGCGCTGTTGGGCAGCTGTCAGACCGTCGGAGATAATCGCTTGGACAGCATCGACGGAGCGATCCAGCAGGAAGGGAATGTCTTTTCGCTGATCCTTGTCGAATCTATCTAACACGTATTTGGCGGCGTCCATTTGCCCCGGGGGCCTGCCAATACCTATCCGCACACGAAAAAAATCGGGGCTTGAGAAAGCTCCCTGTACCGACTTAATTCCGTTGTGCCCTCCGTGGCCGCCGCCACACTTCAACCGAATGGTGCCGAAGGGAAGGTCAAGGTCATCGTGAATGATAGCCAGTTGCGATACGGGAACTCCGTAGTAGCCAGCTATTTGCTTCGTCGGGGGGCCACTGACGTTCATGTATCCGGTGGTGTGGGCGACAAAAATAGCCGGATCGGTCGACACTTTCGCCACTGAACCAAAAGATTTTAGTCGACTAAACCGTGAGTTCGACTGAGAGGCCCAGTGTTCCACCACCATTTGACCAATGTTGTGCCTGGTCTGGGCATAGTCTTTGCCCGGATTCCCCAAACCCACCACCAGCCAGGCGCCGCCGGACGGGTCGCCTGCTGGGTGGGAGCGGCGAAAAAACAGGATTAGTCCTCTGAGTCAGAAGCCTCAGCTGATGCGTCGGCTGTCCCGCCAGAGTCCGCGCCGCCAGCTTCACCGGCTTCGCCCTCGGCGCCTTCTTCACCGGCAACAGGCTCGTCTTCCACCTTCGCCGGGAGTGTAATCGCCAAGATGAGAGCTTCCGGGTCGGTCAGCAGAGTGCTGCCTTCAGGCATCTGCAGTGCTCCCGCAAGAATCTGGGTGCCTTCTTCGAGGCCATCAACAGACACAGAAATGGATTCGGGGATGTTGATAGCGTCGGCCTCGAGGCTGATTGTTTGGGTCTCTAGCTGCACCATGGTGCCACTGAAGGGTTCGCCTTCGACGTGAATAGCCACGTCCACGGTGACCTTCTCACCTTTACGAATGATCACCAAGTCGAGGTGTTCGATGACCTGTCGAACCGGGTCACGCTGGACATCCTTCACAAGAACCAGTTTGTCGTCGCCCTCGATGGACAGGTCAATCAGTGCGTTGGCCTTACGAACAAGCAGTGTGGTTTCGTGGCCTGGAAGGGACACGTGTGTCGGGTCCTCGCCGTGACCGTAAATCACCGCGGGGATGTGACCGGCAGCGCGAAGTTTCCTCGCCGCACCTTTGCCAAAGTCTTTACGATAGCTCGCAGCCATCTTGTTATCCGACATGCTCTAAATCTCCTTTACTGGGCCACGGCCCATTAACCATCTCGAACTCGAACGCTAAGCGTGAGGAGAGACCGTGTGCCTCGCCTACCGCGTCGATTACGGAGCATCCGCTCCCTCGCCGAAGTACGACTGTCACTATATCCCACCGGTAAGCTGTCAAGCGACTCGAGCCAGGGGCCTCCCTTTCTGCAAAGGAATCTACGTGAGCGCAAGCGCAAATATTGGTGTTGTTGGTTTAGCCGTCATGGGCTCAAACTTGGCCAGAAACTTGGCCAGCCGGGACGGCAACACGGTTGCTATCTTCAACAGGTCGGTCGACAAAACCCACCAGCTCGCCGCCAACCACCCCGAAGCCGGGTTCGTCGTGTCGGAGTCTGTTGCTGATTTTGCAGCATCGCTCACCACCCCGCGAACTGCCATCATCATGGTTCAAGCAGGGAGTGCAACCGATACAGTCATATCTCAACTAGCGGAAGTGTTCGAACCAGGGGACATCATTGTCGACGGCGGTAATGCGCATTATGCGGACACGATCCGACGGGAAAGTGAGCTTGCCGCAAAGGGCTTGAACTTTGTGGGGGCAGGCATTTCTGGCGGCGAAGAAGGCGCACTCAATGGACCGTCGATTATGCCCGGCGGGTCAGCCGAAGCCTGGACAACCCTGGGGCCCATCCTGGAGTCGATTGCAGCTGTCGCTGAGGGAGAACCCTGTGTCACCCATATTGGCACTGACGGCGCTGGTCACTTCGTGAAAATGGTGCACAACGGCATCGAATACGCGGATATGCAGCTCATTGCTGAAGCCTACGATTTGCTTCGCCACGGTACAGGTCTCACCCCGGCCGACATTGCCGGCATTTTTCGCGAATGGAACGCCGGTGAACTCGAAAGCTACCTCATTGAAATCACCGCAGAGGTCCTCGGACACGTCGACCAGCACACCGGATTACCACTGGTCGATGTCATTGCCGACCAGGCAGGGTCAAAGGGAACCGGAGTGTGGACAGTGCAGAGCGCACTTGACTTGGGCGTTCCCGTCACGGGAATCGCCGAAGCAGTCTTCGCTCGGGGAATCTCCTCCCAGACTGTTCAACGTCACGCGGCCATTGGTCTTCCTGGCCCGACAAATTCTGCTGCTGTCGACGACGTGGTTGAGTATGTTGAAAACATCCGGTTGGCCCTTTTTGCGTCAAAGATCGTTGCCTACTCGCAAGGTTTTGACGCTATAGCGCAGGGGGCCATCGAACACTCCTGGACTATCGATCGCGGCGCGGTGGCAAAGATTTGGCGAGCCGGCTGCATCATTCGAGCCCGCTTCCTCAACCACATTTCCGACGCGTACGCAGAAGAGCCCACCTTGCCACTGCTGCTCGCGTCACCCATTTTCTCTGATGCTCTCACTCGGGCTGACAAAGCCTGGCGCACAGTCATCCAAGACGCCGTCGCGCGAGGTATTCCGACACCAGCGTTTTCGTCATCGCTTGCCTACTACGACCAAATTCGGCGGGAGCGCTTACCAGCAGCGCTCATCCAAGGACAGCGAGACTTCTTCGGAGCTCACACTTATCAGCGGGTAGACAGGCAGGGCGTGTTTCACACGAATTGGTCGGGCAACCGCAGCGAAGAGAAAATCTCCGACTAACGCACCTGACGTCCGAATTTTTTGGCGACGGCAAACCACACTGCTCCCAGCAGAAGTGACACCGCAGCAACGACCACAGACTCTCCAGGCAGAGTAATGATCAACAGCCCACACATGAACAGCCCCACCACGGGGACCACCGGCCACACCAGTCGCTCCTCTCTCGTCTGCGCCAAAGCACTCCAATGCCCAATGGCGTAATAGGTGAGTACGCCGGCGCCCGACACGGCTACAAGCCCGGTCACATCGAGCGTCAACACAGCAACGACCGCCACAGCGCCGACAGTTATTTCAGCGACCAGGGGGCCACCGGTTCTGTTAGAGACACGCCCAATAATTCGAGGAAAGTCACCCTCTCGTCCCATTTGGAGTGCAGTTCTGGACAGTCCCGCCAAAATTGCCAGCAGCGACCCCACACACGCCACAACGGCCAACACACTAACAACAACGGGGAGTGCACCCGGGGCAAGAGCTCTCAGTGGGGTGTCGAACTCCCCCGAGTAACCAGGTAACACCCGAGATACTCCCCACCCGACGAGAGCATAAAGAGCAAGGACAATCACCAAAGCCGCACCAATGGCGCGGGGCAGCGTGCGCCTGGGCTCAACGACTTCCTCTGCGAGCGTCGCCATCCGGGCGTAACCGGCGAAAGCAAAAAACATGAGAGCCGCCGCGGTCAGCACAGACAATGGTTCGGGCGGTGAGGTCAGCGCGGTGACCGGGACCGTGGGGGTGGTTGTCAGGGAGAACCCGACAAGGGTCATCAACCCGACTGCCACAATGGTCGCGAGGGTCAAGGACAACCAAGCTGTCTGCCGAATGCCCGAGGCCGTCACCAATGTCCCAACAGCAAGGAGCCCTGCGGCCACCAACCGCGCGCCTTCTGGCCACACATAACTGGCAGCAATAAGTGAAATGGCCGCCACCGACGCGGTTTTACCGGTCAGAAACATCCACCCGGCAACAAACCCGATGAAGGGCCCCCGATAGTGTCTGCCGAAGGCGTAAATGCCGCCGGAACGGGGAGTGTTGACAGCCAGCTGGGTGGTGACCAATGCGTTAAGAGTGGCGATGAGAGCCGCAATTCCCAGCGATAGCAGCATCCATGAACCAGCCAATTCGTAGGCCGGAGCCCAGACGAAAAACACTCCCGCCCCCAACATGGCGGCAACACCGATCCCCGTTGACCGCACAACACCGAGCGACCTGGTCAACTGCGTCATGAGCCTCACCCTAAACGGTGAGAGTGAACGGGAGGAGAATGCGTGGCCGTAGGCTGGAGGGGTGGGAGGTTACCCGTGGCAGATGCTGTGAGTTTTGTTGACCCAGACTTCATCGTGGACCCCTATCCCGGATTGGCACATCTTCGGAAATACGGGAAACCGCTGTGGAGTGACGAGTTGGGAGTGTTCCTCGCAGCCACCCACAGGGACGCCAACCAGGTGCTTCGAACCAGAAGTTTGGGGCGAATTTTTGAACCACAAGAACCCGCCGACCAGTGGGAAACGTTTAACTATCTTCACGCGGATTCGATTCTTGACTCTGAGCCGCCAAAACACACAAGACTTCGATCGCTCGTTACCAAAGCCTTCAACCCGAAAAAAATTGACAGTCTCCGCCCCACCGTCGCGACCATCGTCGACTCACTATTGGATGACCTGGAAGAGGCTTTTTCTCGTGGGGATGCTGACCTGATTCACCATTTCGCCGAGCCTCTCCCCGTGAAGGTCATCGCATCGCTTCTGGGGTTCCCCCCAGAGGACGAACACTTCTTGCGGCCATGGTCGCAGGCAATTGTCAAAATGTATGAGGTGTCGCCCAGCGAAAAAGACCAGTCGGAAGCACAGGAAGCTGCCGCCGAGTTTGCGGCGTATGTCGAGCGACTCATGGTGGTGAGGAAAGAAACTCCCGGCACTGACCTGATTTCAGACCTTGCCCAGGTCGAAGACGGCGGCGATCGTCTGAGTGCCACCGAACTGATTGCCACCTGCGTGTTGCTTCTCAACGCCGGCCACGAGGCAAGTGTGAATGGTCTCGGAAATGGCATGGTCGAAGCTCTCAAGCGGCCGGACCAAATGGCCCTCCTCCGCTCCCGCCCGCATGAGGTTGCTCCGACAGCAATCGAAGAGTTCTTGCGGTTTGACTCCCCGCTGCACCTTTTCGAGCGCACAGCAACCAGCGACACTGAAGTGGGCGGTGTCATGGTGAAGCAGGGTCAGAAAATCGCTGCGCTGATCGGTTCGGCAAACCGAGACGAAGACGTCTTCGTGAACAGTGATCAGATGGATCTCACCAGGGACCCCAACCCCCACATCGGTTTTGGTGCGGGAATTCACTTTTGTATCGGCGCGCCTCTGGCCAGGATGGAAATGTCTGTCGCTTTACCCAAGCTGATGGAGCGCTTCCCTTCGCTGAGCCTCGCTGGGGAACCCACCTCGCGCGGGACGTTCGTTCTTCGCGGTTGGGCCACCGTTCCAATTAGTGACCAACGATGACTGACGAACTGCCTCCAGAATTATCCGGCGAGTGGGAGGACTCGTCGGAGGGCCCCTCCCGCATGGAAAAGCGCGCGCGAGTCCTAAAAATCATTGGAATCATCGCTCTTGTCTCCATGGTGCTACCCGGTGTTTTGGTGACGTGGTCGACGTCACGCGCGACAGCGAATGCGGCGTGCGCTATAGCTGTCGCCTACTACGCCCCCACTGCACCTCGTTGGCAGGCGAGTTTCGACCTGTTGCCGCTGCAAAACATTGGCTGGAACTGTTACGCCGCCACTGATGACGGGTTCGTTTTGCGCGTCGCACACCTCGGCATCATTCCCGGAGTTCCCCCGTTGCAACCGGCGACGGGGGTGTGACGGCTAGGCTTGCCCGTCGAACATGGAAGTCACTGAGCCGTCATCAAAAACTTCGCGGATGGCCCGGGCGAGAAGCGGAGCAATGGGCAGAACGGTTAAACGGTCCCAGCGTTTATCTTCTGGGAGCGGAAGAGTGTCTGTCACCACAACCTGGTCGATGACCTCCGATTGCAGTACTTCGGTTGCCGGGTCACTGAACACAGCGTGAGTCGCCGCCACCACCACAGATTTTGCCCCACTGTTTTTGAGAGCTTCAGCAGCTTTTTGGATGGTTCGCCCCGTGTCAATAAGGTCGTCAACGAGGAGACATACGCGACCCTCGACCTCTCCCACAATTTCATGAACGGACACCTGGTTGGGAACTTTCGGGTCGCGGCGCTTATGAATAATCGCCAACGGCGCACCCAGCTTGTCACTCCAGATATCTGCCACCCGTACCCGCCCCATATCTGGGCTCACCACGGTTAGCTCTTTCGGATCGAGCTGTTTTTGGAAGTGTTCCAACAGCACAGGCATGGCAAAAAGGTGGTCCACGGGGCCGTCAAAGAATCCTTGAATTTGGGCGGCGTGCAGGTCAACGCTCATGATGCGGTCGGCGCCGGCTGCCTTAAAAAGGTCAGCCACCAGCCTCGCTGAAATGGGTTCCCGCCCCCGTCCTTTCTTATCTTGCCTGGCGTAGGGGTAGAACGGGGCGACCACGGTTATTCTCTTGGCACTTGCCCGTTTCAGGGCGTCCACCATGATCAACTGTTCCATGAGCCATTCGTTGATGGGGTGAGAGTGGGCTTGAATAACAAAAGCATCGCACCCCCGAACACTTTCGCCATACCTGGCGTAAATCTCGCCGTTGGCGAAGGTTCGTGACTCTGTTTCGGTGAGGGCACAGCCAAGGACTGTCGCGACGTCTTCAGCGAGCTGTGGGTGAGCTCGACCCGACACCAATATGAGGTTCTTCTTGTTGTCAGCAGAAATAGTGGTCACAGTAATTACGTCCTCACTGGGTGTTCTCGGTTGGAGCAGTGGCAGCTTTGGCCTGCTCTGCACTGGATGTTCCTGGTCGGTTTTTTTCAACCCAGCCGTCAAGGTTGCGCTGAGACGAAACGGTCATAGCTAAAGCCCCCGGGGGAACCTGTCTCCTGACGACAGTCCCGGCTGCGGTGTATGCACCGTCACCAATGGTGACGGGGGCAACAAAAACGTTGTGTGAACCGGTTCGGGCATTTTTTCCGACGACGGTGGCGTGTTTTTTTACCCCGTCGTAGTTGGCGGTAATGGTTCCGGCTCCAATGTTTGTCCCATCGCCGATGGTGGCGTCGCCGATGTAGCTCAGATGGGGAACCTTTGCGCCGACGCCAATCGTCGAGTTCTTTGTCTCCACAAACGTGCCCACCTTGCCCCCGGCCATGATGACGGTTCCGGGTCGGAGATAACTAAACGGGCCCACCTGGGCAGTGTGGTGAACAACCGCCCCGACGCCTTCGGTGCGGGAAATTGTTGCCTGCTCCCCCACCTCGCAGTCCGTCAGGGTGGTGTCGGGGCCGATGATGCTTCCCTGACCTATTCGAGTCGAGCCGTGCAGTTGAACTCCCGGCTGAATGGTCACATCGGGTTCTATCTGAACACCCAGGTCAATCCAACACGACGCTGGGTCAACAATTCGAACACCCTGGTATTGCCAGCCCCGAATAATCATGCGGTTCAGCCTCGCGTGAACGTCAGCCAACTGGCTGAGGTCATTGATGCCGTCAACAAGCCAGTCGTCCTCGACGATGACGGCATCGACGCGGTAACTTGCCTCAACACACCATCCAATAACGTCGGTGAGGTATTTCTCACCCTGCGCATTCTGCGCGCTGATGACCTCCAATGCTTGCCGCGCAACATCCACAGAAAAAACGTAGGTGCCGGAGTTGATTTCTCTCACCAACTGTTGATCCTCCGTGGCATCCGCTTGCTCAACGATGCGCTCGACCTGCCCGTCTGCCCTCCTGATAATGCGGCCGTATCCGGTTGGGTCTTCCCGGTGTGCGGTGAGGATGGTTGCCGATGCACCCACCGCTCGATGGTGACTCACAACGGCTTCAATGGTGGCCGCATCAAGGAGGGGAACGTCGCCAGAAATAACAGCAACGTCACCGGCAAACCCCGTGGGCAGTCCCGACAGTGCCTGTTCGACTGCGCGGCCGGTCCCCGGTGTGTCGTCTTGGTGCACAATGATGGCCTCCGGGCAGTGTTCCATGACCACCGGTTCGACCACGTCTTTCTCGTGGCGGAGAACGACAAAAATGTGGTCAGGGTTGAGAGCTTCGGCAGTAGCCAACACGTGGCCAATGAGGGGAACCCCGGCAAGCGGGTGCAAAACTTTTGGCAGAGCCGATTTCATCCTGGTGCCCTGGCCCGCGGCAAGAACCACAACCGCTAGCTCGGTGGAGGTCATGCTCCCATTAAACGCTATCGATGCACTATCGGGTGACGGGATGGCCGGGTGTGGCAAAAATGTGGCTCCGCCCCCAGGATTCGAACCTAGACCTAACAGCTCCAAAGGCTGTCGTGCTGCCGTTACACCAAGGCGGAGAGTGTCACTCGAC
>SKHB01000130.1 GCA_007117135.1 Microbacteriaceae bacterium
CTGGCTAACATCAGCGCATGATCAGTGGTGGGGCCAGTGGTCATGATGTGTTCTCCCAGGCTCTGTGACGCAGCGTGTGTGGCTGTGGCGACCGAACGGTGACGCCACGTTGCCATACTCCGACTCTCAAGTATACAAGTATACAAGTTAGTCCGATTCGTGATATTTTGCTGTCGTGGTCGTCAAAAAGAACACCAAAGAGGCCGCCCTAGGGGCTATCAAGCCTCAAAGTGGTCGCAGTGCCCCAGTAATCACTCTCCCCCGAGTGGTCTCTGACCGCACCCCACGCCGTATTTCTGATTCCGTCTACGACACTCTCACCGAAGCAATACGCGACCTGCGATTGTTGCCCGGAGAAACGATCTCCGAACCGGCTATCGCGGACTGGCTGGGGGTGAGCCGCTCCCCCGTCAGGGAAGCTATTGCGAGACTGGTCGACCTCGGCTTGGTGACAGTCGTGCCCCAGGTGGGAAGCTACGTCGCCCCCATATCTCTCCAAGAAGTCGAAGAGGCAGCCTTTATTCGAAGCGCACTAGAAACCAGTGCTTTTCAGCGAGCCATCCAAAAAGACCACCTCGACACCACCGAGATTCAACGCCTTGTCGACATCAATACCGCTGCTGCCAAACAGGGTGACATCGACACTTTTTTTGACACCGATGAAAAACTTCACCAAAACGTTTTCGAACTGGCAGGCGTCCGACGCATTTGGGATGTTGTTCGCCGCACTAAAGTCCAGCTCGACCGACTTCGTCGCCTGAGCCTCCCCCGCGTTGTGAGCAACCCTGCCCTAGTCGAAGAACACCAACTGATTGTTGACTGTCTCAACAGCAGAAACGAAACACTCGGCGTCGAAGTGATTCAGCGCCATGCCACCCGAATCTTTCACACCATCGAAGACCACCGATCCCTGTACCCCGACTATTTCCGCGACTAGACGTCACCCCCACCCATCACCCCGAGGACACCCGTGAGCGCACCCACCGTAATTGTCAGGGCAACCGCCGACGTCGGCGAAGGCCCCTTCTGGCACAAAGAAAAAGGCGTCGTGCACTGGGTGGACATCCCGTCCGGTTTGATAATGACCACCCAGTATCCCAGCGGCGAGACAACGACCTTCACCCACCACGAAATGGTGGGGGCCGCCATTCCTCGGAAAAACGGTGGCATGGTTGCCGCCGTCCAATCCGGTTTTGTCGGGTTTGACGACAACTGGGAAATAACCCACACGATTCCCCTGTTAGCCGATGGGTATCGAATGAACGACGCCGCAACCGATCCGTCAGGGCGAATGTGGGCGGGGAGCAACACGCTCAATTTCGTCCCCGGCGAGGGTGCACTGTGGCGACTGGACCACGATTGGAATGCCGACATTGTCCACACCGGACTCACCCTCCCCAACGGCATCGGCTGGAGCCCCGATGGCACCACCATGTACCTCGTGGACAGCATGGAAAAACTTATTCTTCAGTTTCCCTTCGATCCCGCGTCAGCACAGATTGTCGGCGAGCCCACCGTGTTCGCCCACCCAGCTTCATTTGAGGGCCTCCCCGATGGTCTCGCCATCGACACCCGGGGACACCTGTGGGTGGCGGAATTCGGGGCCTCGCAGGTGACAGAGTTCTCGCCAGTGGGCGACATTGTTTCCCGGATTGCTATCCCCACCAAACAACCCACCTCGCTCGCGTTTGTGGGCTCAGGGCGTGACCGACTGTGGGTTACGTCAGCAGCTTCCGGCTTGAACCCTGCCACAGATCCCCTCGCCGGGTCGGTGTTTGAAATTGCCAACACCCCCGCTCCGGGCCTAACTGTGCAACTCTTTGGAGGTTAACCCGATGCCCATTGAGCTCACCAGTGACGACTTGGCGGTTATGCTGACACCTGAACGGGGTGCCGACATCACCCGCCTGACAGATACGCACACGGGTATCCAAGTGCTCGCCGAGTCTCCCACCGCCCGGGTGACCAACTCGAACGCAGCGTGGAGCGATTCGCACGCCCACTGGATGAACGGTTACCCCGGAGGCTGGCAATTATTGGTACCCAATGCTGGTCCAGAAAGATCGTGGGACGGTGTCACCCAGGGCTTTCACGGTGAAGCCTCCCTGGCGTCGTGGACAGTCTTGGCCCGGGATCCATCAGGTTGTGAATTAGAAACCTTTCTTCTCACCGCGCCCCTGCACATTCGCCGGGTAGTCACGGTCGAGGGCTTACGCCTGACCGTCAGCGACACGGTTACCAACCTGGCCCCCCGACCCACCCAGTTTCGTCTCTGCCAACACCCTGCGTTCGGCCACCACTTCCTTGATTCATCGAGTTTCTTGGAAACCACTGCCGGCCGGTTTATCGCAGACGCCGAGCGACCCGGATCGTTCGCATCGGCTAATCAAACAGGCTCCCCCACGGACGTCTTGCCGCGGGGCCCCCGCGACAACACCGTTCTACTTCCCGGCCCCGGCAGCGAAAAGGATCTTTTCGGTGCACTGACCGAATTCCTCCCGGACGCCGGAACGGACGCTATGACGTCTGTCACATTTGTGAGTCCCACCAAGAAGCTCTCCGCCACGGTGTCATGGGACTACACGGTATTCCCCTACGCCTGGATGTGGATTGAGGCGAACTCCATGCCCACGTGGCCATGGTTTCAACGTATGTATTCGATTGCGGTTGAGCCCGCAAACGTTTTGCCCGGGTCGGGCCCAGGGCCTGCTGGTTACGAACGCGGCGGGCCTGGCACAACCCTCGCTGGCGGCGCAAGCCTCACCGCGGAAGTAACGATTACTCTTTCCCACCACACTGACCAGTAAAGACAAAATAGAACAGGACACCACAGTGATGCAGTTTCAACGACGCGGCGACCACGGCCACGAAATTCCCCTCATCATCGTTGACGGGGTATCTAAAGACCTCCGACCACTGACCGACGACATCACCCCCGCCTTCATCGCCGCACACAGCGTCGACTCCGTGTCTCAGCAACTGGCCAGTCTGCCCGACATCGATGACGTCGATTCGATGCGCATCGGTGCGCCTATTGCGAAACCTGGGGCGGTGTATTGCGTGGGCATGAACTATGCCAAACACGCCGCAGAAGGCGGTGCCGAGCCTCCGGAGAACGTGGTCATCTTTTTCAAACCCCCTCACACGCTGGCCGGACCCAACGATGACATTGTGATTGCCCCCGGTTTCACAAAAGTGGATTGGGAGGTGGAGCTGGCCATTATCGTGGGAAAACGAGCCTGGCAACTGAGCCCCAGCGACAACCCGGTGGATTACGTTTTCGGTTTTGCCCTCGCCAACGACCTCTCCGACCGACACTGGCAACTAGAAGTGTCCGGTGGTCAGTGGTCAAAAGGAAAGAGCGGCCCGGGCTTCTTGCCCCTCGGGCCGTCAATTGTCCCCACCGCTGAAATCAACCCGCAGACGCTTCAACTCCAGTCGTGGGTGAATGGAGAGCCTCGCCAAGACTCCAACACTGAAGACATGATTTTCAGTGTTGAAGACATCATCAGAGACCTGAGCCAGTTCACCGTGCTGGAGCCGGGCGACATTGTTCTGACAGGAACTCCCGAAGGTGTTGCCTTGTCTGGCCGTTTCCCCTACCTCACAGATGGCGACACCGTCGACCTGGCCATCGATGGCCTGGGCTCCCAACAACAGCGGGTTGTCCGCGCCTCCTGAAAGGACCATCGTGAACACATTTAGAGGAAAAGTCGCCATCGTCACCGGTGGCGCGTCAGGCATTGGGCAAGCAACCGTCAACCGCCTAGTGGCGGGCGGGGCGAAAGTCGCCTCCTTTGACCTGTCCGGTTTCGAATCAACCGACGACAACGTGATGGCCCACGAAGTCAACGTCACCGACCGAGCCGCCATTGGCAAGGCGGTCGACAAAACCGTTGCCCACTGGGGTGGGGTGAATCTTCTTGTCAACGCTGCCGGTATTGGCGCCGGGGGCACCATCATGGATAACGACGACGATGAATGGGCGAAAGTTCTCGACACCAACGTCATGGGAACAGTTCGAGTCACCCAAGCTGTTGTGCCCCACCTGCTCAAAAACCCTGACTCAGCGATCGTAAACGTCGCTTCTGTTGTCGCAACAACGGGCTTTCCCAACCGCGCCCTCTACAGTGCCTCCAAAGGCGCAATCGTGTCACTGACACTGGCAATGGCAGCTGATTACTTGAGACAGGGTCTTCGGGTCAACGCCGTGTGTCCGGGAACAACCGAAACACCCTGGGTGGTTCGTTTGCTCAACCAAGCCGCGGACCCTGAATTGGAGCGGCAGAAACTTGTCGCCCGCCAACTACACGGACGCCTCGTCAGCGCTGAAGAAGTTGCGGAAGCCATCAGTTACCTGCTGAGCCCGCTTGCCGGCTCCACCAATGGCACTCTGATGCCCGTTGACTCGGGAATTAATTCGCTGTATTTTGACAGGTCTTAAACCGCTGCCGGATGTGGAAGCACTCCCCTGACATGACCACCACCTCGCTGACTGGCCCAACACTGGCCACCGACCTGATCACCCGCCATGCGCTCGCCCACGACGCTTCCCACTTCCTCCTTATCCCTGACGCTGTGGCGAGGGTGAACACCGCCGACGAACTGGCAGCCGTGTTGGCTGAGGCGAGGCGGCGGAAGCTGCCGGTGACGTTTCGCTCCGGAGGGACAAGCTTGTCCGGCCAGGGGGTGACTGACGGATTGCTGGTCGATATTCGCCGAGGTTTTACCAACATGGATATTCGCCGGGACGGGCTTGAGGTGGCGGTGGAGCC
>SKHB01000003.1 GCA_007117135.1 Microbacteriaceae bacterium
ATTCGGACCTTGTCGCCACCATCGAATTTTCTCCCTCAGCGCTGCCCCTGATTAGCGAATATTTGGACAGAAACCAGAAACCGGAAAAATCTGGCGACAAACTGGTTGCGCGGGTGCCCTTCGCCCACCGGGAATCACTCACCAGGTTTGTAGCAAAACACCCAGGCCTAGTCCAGGTAGTGGGTCCGGCTGAGGCGACCGAACAGGTGAGGCAGTGGGCCACGGCAGCACTGGCCAATTACGGCTCGTAGCGGGTGTTCAGGCTTGCTCGCGCCCTGGTGTTACACTAGCCACCGGAACTTCATGGACCTTAAAAAGGAAGCGGGGTCGCCATTATGGGTAGTGGCTTAACCGGCTGGACCGGACTGATTGTTGTCGTCCTCATCATTTTGCTCTTTGGCGCCCCCAAGCTCCCGGGTCTGGCACGAAGCCTGGGTCAGTCGCTGAAGATCTTCAAATCCGAAATGAAGCCTGAACAGAAGGCATCAGAGGAAATAACCGACTCCAGCGAGCAGCCCGCTCCCGCTGACGAGTCGGACACGTCGAAAAACTAGTAATGGCCAGGCGAGACCGGAAGGCCAAAAAGGCCGACGGCGCCAGGATGTCGCTCGGCGAACATCTCATTGAACTGCGCAGGCGCCTCGGCATTATTGGCCTATCTGTCATCATCGCCGCGGTTGCCGGCTGGTTCTTGGCTGACCCGGTGTGGTGGGCGTTGAGCGAACCGGTTTTGCAGATTGCCAAAGAACGCGACCGAAACGCGGAAATCAACTACACGACCGTCACCGAAGCGTTTGACACAAAAATCGCCATTGCGGTGGTGTTGGGAATCGTCATCGCCGCACCGGTCTGGCTGTATCAGGTGTGGGCGTATTTGACACCGGCTCTGATGAAAAACGAAAAGAAGATTGCCATCGGTTTCCTCTCCGCCGCGATCCCGCTATTTCTCGCTGGAGTGTTCTTAGGCTGGCTGGTTTTGCCCAACATTGTGGTGCTGATGACCAGTTTTGCTCCCACCCAAACAGCGACACTGTTGACCGCCAAGGTGTATTTAGATTTTGCCCTCAAACTGGTGATCGCCGTGGGGGTGGGCTTTGTGTTGCCGGTGTTTTTAGTGGTGTTGAACTTTGTTGGAGTCATCACCGGCAAAGGAATTATTAAAGGGTGGCGGTGGGCCGTCATTGTTATTTCTCTCTTCACCGCGCTGGCCACCCCGCCTGCAGATGTCGTGTCGATGGTCATCCTCGCCGTCCCGATGGTGTTTTTATATTTCTTGGCAGCTGGTATTGCCCTGGTGAATGACCGGCGGGTGGAGAAAAAGAACGCCAAACTTGTCCACGCCCTAGGGTCGTGAGCGAACCATCGCCCGCTGAGCGTTACCAGCGACATAAGGCGAAAACCAACTACCCGGGCTTAGAAAAATATCGCCACAGTCTGTCGGTCGACTTAGATCCCTTCCAAGATCACAGTTGCCGGGCTGTCGAACAAGGCAAAGGGGTGCTGGTCGCCGCCCCGACAGGCGCAGGAAAGACTCTTGTCGCCGAGTTTGCGATTTTCCTCGCGCTTCAGCAACCTCTCGTCAAAGTCTTTTACACCACACCCATGAAGGCCCTGTCCAACCAGAAATACACCGAACTGGTCGAAAGATACGGTCAGTCTGAAGTGGGACTGCTCACCGGAGACACCTCGATAAACCCCCATGCGCGCGTCGTCATCATGACCACCGAGGTGCTGAGAAACATGCTCTACTCAGGCTCCGATGTGCTCGAACATTTGGGATACGTCGTGATGGACGAAGTCCACTATTTGGCTGACCGTTTCAGAGGGGCCGTCTGGGAAGAAGTCATCATCCACCTGCCCGCCTGGGTGCAGTTGATATCGCTCAGCGCCACAGTGTCCAATGCTGAAGAATTTGGTGACTGGTTGCAAACGGTGCGAGGGGACACCGAAGTGGTTGTCAGCGAAACCAGGCCCGTCCCCCTTCACCAGCACATGCTGGTGGGGGAGAGGCTGATCCCTCTGTT
Organism: Microbacteriaceae bacterium; assembly: GCA_007117135.1. Lineage (GTDB taxonomy): Bacteria > Actinomycetota > Actinomycetes > Actinomycetales > Microbacteriaceae > Pontimonas. Next base: position 2,025 of record SKHB01000003.1, read on the forward strand.
TCGAAACGGCGGCACGGCCACCAAACCGCAGGTGAACCCGGAGATTGTTCGCATGGTTCACACCCTGCAGCGACACATCGCCCCCATCAGGCGCTCATCACGCGGTCACCGCCGCTATCAAGGATCAGGCCGAGAAAGGTTTGGCGGACCAAAAGTGTCCAAGGGGCAAATCATTCGCCTGCTCGACAAAGAAGACCTGCTCCCGGCAATTTTCTTTGTTTTTTCTCGCGCCGGTTGCGATAAGGCGGTGCAGGCAGCGGTGGCCAGAGATGTTCGCCTCACCTCGGCAGAGGAAGCTAAAGAGATTCTCGATTTCATTGAGGTGCGGTGTCAACTGCTCAACGAAGACGACCTTGGTGTTTTGGGGTACCACGAGTGGGTGGACGCAGCAATGCGGGGGGTCGCCGCTCATCACGCGGGGTTGCTCCCCGTGTTCAAAGAAGTGGTCGAAGAGCTGTTCCGCAGAAAGCTGCTCAAAGTTGTTTTTGCGACGGAAACTCTGGCGCTGGGAATCAACATGCCGGCCCGAACCGTCGTGTTGGAAAAGTTGGAGAAGTTCAACGGCGAATCCACCGTTCCCATCACCGCCGGGGAATACACCCAACTAACGGGGCGTGCGGGCCGGCGCGGAATCGACCCCGAAGGCCATTCGGTGATTGTCTGGTCGCAGGGAATGAACCCGGAAAATGTGGCCCAGTTGGCTTCTCGTCGCTCCTACCCGCTTCGCTCCAGCTTTAAGCCCACCTACAACATGGCGGTGAACTTGATCGCCCAGTTTGGCCTACAGGAAACGCGTGACATTTTGGAAAGCTCGTTCGCCCAGTTTCAAGCAGACCGCCACGTTGTCGAATTGGCCAAACAGGTCAGAAAAAACGACTCCAGCCTTGTCGGATACGCCGACGCCTACACCTGCCATTTGGGCGATTTTGACGAGTATCACCGGCTTCGTCGTGACATCGCCGCTCTCGAAAAAGATTCCTCGGCGAAAGCAACACCACGGCGGCAAAAAGACATCGACACCCTGCGGAGAACGCTCCGCCGCCACCCCTGTCACGGCTGTGACGAGCGGGAAGCCCACGCCCGGTGGGCGGATAGGTGGTGGCGCCTGGAGCGCGACACGGAAAAGATTCGCCGCCAAATCGCGCAACGAACAGGGGCAATTGGGGTGGTCTTCGATCGGGTTGTTTCTGTGCTCAGCGAACTGGACTATCTGCGTGTCGCGGAAAGTCCAGATGACGTGACCCTCACTGTTCACGGCACCAGACTTCGGCGCATCTATGGGGAGCGCGACCTGCTCGTCGCCGAATGTATCCGACGACAGGTGTGGTCGCAGTTGGACCCCCCGAGCCTGGCGGGTATGGTCGCAGCCCTTGTCCACGAGGAACGCCACGACGACCTCCCTGTTCGTCCAGGAGATTTACCACCGGGCGTGTTTGCCCGAGCTTTATCGGACACCGAACAGGTGTGGGCGAGACTGGACAAACTGGAGAGGTCGCACCGCCTCATTGGGTCTGAGCCGCTGGCCGCTCAACGCAGTTGGTCAATGTGGCAGTGGGCTCGGGGGGCGGCCCTCCACGAAGTCATCGAAGATGATGACGTCGCGGTGGGGGATTTTGTGAGACTGTGCAAACAGGTGTTGGACGTGTTGGACCAGATTGCCCAGGTGGATGATGGGCCGGTGGGAAGCGTCGCCGAGGCTGCCAAGGGCCAGGTGTTTCGCGGCATCGTTGCTCTCAGTTCTCTCATTTAGGGTTAGTTATCGTGAGTCCCCTTCCGACACTGTCCAGGCTGCGCGTGGGCGAGCAGCCGCTGACCGCCCTGCCTGTGAGTGTTGCGATGATGTTGGCGGGCATCGCCGGCTGGGTGTTGGATCTTGCTTTTCCCGATACCGATATTTGGCCGCTTGCTTTTATTGGAACAGCACTGATGCTGTTCGCCCTGAGGGGCTTAGGTTTTTGGCAGGCCGTTCTTGTGGGCGCCATCGGTGGGTTGTCATTTTACGGAATCCTCATTTGGTGGTTGACCGTCTACCTGGGGCTTATTCCGTGGATTGCGCTGACACTTGCTCAAGTGTTTTTCTTCTCGCTCGGTATGGGTCTGATTGCACTGACGTGGAAATTGACCAGCGAGTGGTGGACATCGGTGGCCGGCAGGTTGGGAGTTGTCCCGATACTGATTGCCGGCGTGTGGGTGCTTCGCGAAGCTATTGCTGCCGTATGGCCATTTGGCGGGTTTGCGTGGGGGCGTCTCGCCCAAAGCCAAACCGAATCACCTTTTGCGCCCCTCGTGGCGTGGGTGGGTCAAAGCGGCCTGAGTTTCATTGTCGCCTGGGTGTCAGCGCTGGCTGTCGCTCTGATCATCGAGTGGCGCATGGATATTGTTGACCGGGCAGCGCTCGGTGTTGCCATCATCACAACACTTGTGTTGTGGCCGGCGTATCCGTGGGAGGCCACAGGGTCGATGCGGGTGGCAGCTGTCCAAGGAAACGCCAATGCGGGGCTGTTTGCTGAATTTAACCGAGGCGACAACCTGCGAGACCATCACCGCGTCACCAAGCAAATCTATGGCGAAGACGTCGACGTGGTGGTGTGGCCAGAAAACGCCTCAGACCTTGACCCGCTGCGATTCCCCGACGCCGCACAAATCGCTGACGAAGTGGTCCAAGAAATGGGTGCACCCCTGGTGGTGGGGACAATCACCCGGTCGGGGGACGAAACATTCAACAGTGTGCTGCTGTGGGATAAACCAGAGGGAGCGCTGGCTGGCCGAGCAATCGACCAGTACGACAAAATCCACCCGGTGCCATTCGCCGAATATTTGCCCATGCGGGACATCATTTACCCGCTTGCACCGACACTGTTTGACATGGTGCCCCGAGATTTCGCTTTTGGTTCGAGAGACACCGTTTTTGACGTTGCTGGACACACTGCTGGCATTGCCATTTGCTACGACATTGTCGATGACGAAATTTTTTGGCAAATGATGCGCGAAAACGCCGACATTATTTTTGCCCCCACCAACAACGCCGACTTTGGTCGCACTGACCAAAGTGTCCAACAGTTGGCCATAGCGAGGCTTCGCGCTATTGAAACAGGCCGAAGCGTGGTGAATATTTCCACCGTGGGCACCTCGGCGATTATGGACCCCAGCGGAAACACGTTGGACCGGCTGCCGACTTTCACCGAGGGGTACATGATTGTTGACGTTCCGACCGCCAACCACACCACCCCGGCAACCCGTTTTGGGCGAAGCATCGAACTGGCAGTGAGCGGCCTGGGCCTCATTGGCCTGGTCACCGCGTGGTGGTTCGGACGAGGGTTAAGACCTCAGCGTTCCTCGGGTAAATAGTCGGCGCGAACCCGAACCGCAATGTCCGCACGGTCGGTGACAATCCCCGTGACTCCCATGTCAAAAAGCTCACGCATCTTTGCTTCCTCGTTGATTGTCCACACGTGAACCTGTTTGCCAATGCCGGTCAATTGTTGGATGAAGCGTTGTGTGGTGATGGGGACCCCCAGGTAGCTGGTGGGGGCTTGAACAGCGTCAATGCCTTCAAAGACGCGCCGCAGGGCGCTCTGTGCCCCCAGACTTGCCCAGACAAGCCCTGGGAAAAAGTGTTTCCTCGTCGCGCTTGTGGCCACTCCGGGGAGTTGGCCAACGGCCTGCCGTCTCGTTGTCTCGTCAAAAGACGCCACTAACACTCGGTCTTGGGCGTTCATCTGGCGAATCACATCCACGAAGGCCGGGACAACGTCGGCAGTTTTCAGGTCAATGTTTAACTTCGCCTGGGGGAGAGCCTCCAACAGGTCAACGAGTGTTGGAAAACCGACACCGCCCCCCAGGTCGATACCCGCCAATTCGCTCGCAGTGAAGTCGCTCACACGCCCGGGGCGACCCGCTACCCGGTCAAGCTCGGGGTCGTGAGCGAGGATGACTTGACCGTCACGACTGAGGTGGACATCTGTCTCTAAAATGTCTGCACCGGCACCCATTCCAGCGACAAAAGCCGGCACCGTGTTCTCCGGGCACTCCAAGGCTAACCCCCGGTGGGCAATCACCAGGGGAGTGGTGGGGGGAAAGAAGGTCATGAAATCTCATCCGACCGTTCGGTCATGTTCACCTCAGTTTAGTTTGTTTCACTGCTCCACAACTACCGACAGGTTGATAGGGTCTTCACGTGACTGAAAACCCCCTGAGCTCTTCAGACCTCGTCGATAAACGGATTCTCATCACCGGATCTTCCCGGGGGATCGGCGCACAGCTTGCGCAATACGTTGCCGCTGCGGGCGCCAGGGTTGCCATCAACTACCGCAGCAAAGCGCCCCGGGCAGAAAAGATTGCCGCGGACATCATTGAAGCCGGCGGGGAAGCCATCACGGTGGGCGCCGATGTGACAGACCCGGTGGCCGTCTCATCGATGATGTCCGACATCGCCGAAGCTTTTGGTGGGCTGGACATTCTTGTCCTAAACGCCTCCGGCGGCATGGAAGCCGACATGGGTGACGACTATGCGATGAAACTCAATCGTGACGCCCAGGTGGGCTTGGCAATGGCGGCAAAAACACTCATGTCAGGCGGGGGCCGCATCGTTTTTATTACCAGTCACCAAGCGCACTTCATCCACGACGTGGACACCCTGCCCGAATACACACCCGTCGCACTATCGAAACGCGCCGGGGAAGACGCCCTCCGGGCGTTGGTCGATGACTTCAGCGCTGCCGGCATCGACTTCGTTGTCGTGTCGGGTGACATGATCGAAGGAACGGTCACTGCCACGCTGCTCAACCGGATGCGACCGGGGGCATTGGACGAGCGTAAAGAAGCAGCCGGCAAGTTGTATAACGTCGAAGAGTTTGCCGCAGAAATTGCCCGCGCGATCGTGGATCCCATCCCGCCCAATAGCACCCGCCTGGTGGGGGACACGAGCTGGTTTGTCGACAACTCGAAGGCTTCGGAGTAGTCCTCGTTGGCTCCCGAGATTATCGTTCGGCAAACGAGCCGAATTGTGTTGGTATCGCCGCGGGACACATTTTTACTCATGATGACTCAGGCTCCGGACTCGTCAGGGTTTTCTCGATGGATAACACCAGGCGGGGGAGTGGACCCGGGGGAGAGCCACCTCGATGCCGCCCACAGGGAACTTTTCGAAGAAACTGGTCGAAAATTTCCTATCAGCCCGGAACCCATCTGGCGGTATGAGTTCGACGTGTCGTGGGATCGGGCGTCACATAACCGCGGCTACGCCGAATACTTCGTCGCCTACAGCGACGACGAATTCGAGCCGGTGAGCGACTTTTGGACACCGGAAGAACACATCGATGTGACAGTCTCAAAGTGGTGGAGTGCAGAAGATTTGGTGTCAACATCAGACCCATTCGAGCCTTTATCGTTGCCTGACCTGTTTCGCCGGGTGTTGGTGGAGCGTCCAGGCGTCTAATCTAAATACCGTCCATCACTCAATTGAAGGAGCCCACTGGTGACCACCCACCCCGTTGTCTGCATTGGCGAGGCGCTTGTCGACATGATTGAGACCGAATCGGATAAGGGCATGGTCTATTTGCCGGCCTGGGGCGGAAGCGTGATGAACGTCGCGTGCGGGGTGGCGAGACTGGGCAGTGCGGTCGAGTTCGCGGGGTCACTGTCTCACGACCCGTTGGGTGCCAAACTCCGTAGTTTTATCGCTGACCAGGGGGTAGGACTGAACCTTGCGGTTGACATCGACACCCAAACCACGATTGCGATGACCACTTTTGTGAACGCCGAACCCAGATATTCGTTTTATGGCACACCCCGGTCGTACGGTTTTTGCCCGCCAGCAATTGCCTCCAGGGAGCAGGTAGTGCGAGCACCCATTGTCCATTCCGGGTCTTTGGGTGTTCTGGAAGATCTTACTCACGACGCCATCGTGGAGTCCTTTCAAGCGGCGACCGGCAAGGTGACGTTTGACCCGAACGTTCGCCCCGCCATGGTCGACGACTGGGATACGTACCGGGCGCGGGTCGGGCAATTGCTTCAATATGCGAACGTGGTGAAATACAGTGTCGAAGATATTGAGGCGCTCTACCCGAATTCGAGCCCGGACACTGTGGCGTATGCCACTCTCGCCGAAGGAGCCTCCGTCGTTATTGTCACTCACGCCGGTGACGGCGCTGATGTTTTCACCACAGCGGAGCACACTCGTGTGCCGATTCCTTCTGGCCACGACGTCATTGATACGACCGGCGGGGGCGATTCAGTCATGGCGGCCATCATTCACCAAATGGCCCAGCACGGCACACCGACAGATCATGCCGGCTGGGTTCACGTTGTCAGCCAGGCGCTGATTGTCTCCGCCATTGTGTGTTCCAGGCGTGGGGGCGCAATTGCGATGCCTACCGGTGACGAGGCGCGGGCTGCGGGCGCGGAGTTCTAAAAACCCGCCCCTTTTATCCGATAATATATATTATGTCAGATTGAAGAAATCTGGGCGGGCGGGGTCTACTTCCCCGTGAGGCGGCCCGCAGCTCTCTCATGGTGAATTAGCCCAGCCATGAGTGGTCTATCCAGAAGCCAGATACAGACTTGAGAGTTAACGCTTGGTTCCGCAACTGCTGAAATTTGGCCTTTCGCGAATCGGCTTTGCTTCACAGTCCCAGTTCAGACTTGGCATGGTCCCACGTGACCGAACTCTCCCCCGAATTCGCCGCCTCATCAAGCGCCCGAATATCTTGGAGCTGCTCCCAGGCCCCCACTAGCTTCTCAAACACGTCTGCGTCCACAACCGCAACGATCCTCTTGCCATGGCCGGTGAGGAACACAGGTTCTTTTCTCGCCCGGTTCACGACCGCGGCAAGGCGGTTGCGAGCAACCGTGATGGAAGGTTCTGACATAACGTAATTATTTCAGAAAATGTACGTTTTTCGTTGCTTCCCGGAAAGAGGGCAACTCGTTAACGGCCGGTGGCCTCGCGCCACGCATCTAGCTTCTTTTTTGCCTCACCAGAGTCGATTGCTTTCTGTGCCTTGTCAATGTTTGCAATCAAACGCTGGCGAAGTGGAACGTCATACTGCGATGGGTCACCTGCCAGATCAAATGCTGTGAGACCCGCGGCAGCATTCAAGACAACGATGTGTCTGGCAGGAATGTCGTCCCCTGCGAGAACCGACAGGGCGAGCTCAGCGTTGTGTTCAGGGCTCTTCCCCAACAAATCATCAATCTTTGCCACGGGAAGGCCCAGCTCTGTGACGTCCACGACGTGTTCGGTGATTCTTCCGCCGCTCACCTCCCAGACACGGCTGTGACCGGTGGTGGTCATCTTGTCGATACCGTCATCCCCCCGATACAGAAGAGCCGTCGCTCCCCTGGTGCGAAACACTCCAGCCATCTGAGGAACCCTCGCCAAATTCGCGACGCCCACAGCACTCGCTTCTGGCCGAACCGGATTACACAGCGGCCCCAAAATGTTGAAGATGGTGGGAATGCCGAGTTCACGTCTGGCGGTGGCGGCGTGGCCAAAACCTGGGTGGAATTTGGCGGCGAAGACAAAGGTGAGGCCAATCTGGTGAAACACCGCCGCCACCTGCTCGGGAGTGAGCTCGAGGTTGACTCCCAATTGGGCGAGCATGTCACTGGCCCCAGATTTTGAGCTCGCCGCACGACTTCCATGCTTCACCACGGGAACACCTGCGGCGGCAGCAACAATGGACGCCACCGAGGACACATTAATGACAGCTCCATAGGGGTCTCCCCCCGTGCCAACAATGTCCAACACCATCGGCGGGATGTCGAGTGGCATGGCACTGTCGAGGATCGCGGAGCGAAAACCCACCACTTCGTCGACCGTTTCACCCTTCGCCTTGAGGGCCACCAGAAAGCCTGCAAGCCGTGAATCTGAGACTTCCCCGGACATCACCTGAGACATTGCCCAGGTTGCCTGAGAGACCGACAAATCCTCTCCCTCAAGTAAACGGGCGAGAAGGCTGGGCCAGGTCATCGTGTCGGACATTTTTCTATCGTAGTTGTCTATAAACCTGAGTGTCACGTGACTCATTCACCCCCAGGAATCAGGCATAATGGGAGGGTGACTTCCATGACGCAGACTTCGAATTACTCTCCAACGATTAACCGTCCCAACTCTGTTGCTGTGGGGACGATTGTCTGGCTGGGAAGTGAGGTGATGTTTTTTGCCGGTTTGTTCGCCATCTACTTCACCCTTCGTAGCACCTCGCCTGCGCTGTGGGAGGTGGGGACACAAAAACTTGATGTTCCGTTCGCGCTGACCATCACCATCATCCTGGTGCTCTCCAGCGTGACCGCCCAGTTTGGCGTGTTTGCGGCAGAGCGCCTGCAACCTCGTGCCACGGGGTGGAAGCCCACCCAGTGGGGAATGATTGAGTGGTTCTACATCACCTACATCATGGGGGCACTCTTCATCGCCGGTCAGGTGTATGAGTACGCCGTACTTGTCAGCAAGGGTGTCGCCCTAAACTCAGACGCTTTTGGTTCAGCCTTCTACCTCACCACAGGTTTCCACGGCCTCCACGTTGCTGGCGGTCTGGTGGCCTTCCTGCTCGTTATTGGCCGTGCTTATGCGGTGAAAGTCTTCACCCACCGCGACGCCACGAGCGCGATTGTGACCTCCTACTACTGGCACTTTGTTGACGTGGTGTGGATTGGCCTGTTCCTTGTCATCTACGTCCTCCAATAAGCCCCTCCCCCACCGACACCAGAAAAGAATCGAGAAAGAAGAGAATGACTAAACGGAGTCGCCGCCCACGCTTTGGACGACGTCACCCGCTTGCCGGTGTGAGCCTGCTCGTTTTGGGATTGTTTGTGACAGGGGGTGCATACTCGGCCACAACAGCCGGAATCGCTAGTGCGCAAAACACGCCCGTGTCGATGGAGCAACTCGTCGACGACGGAGAGAAACTCTTCTTGGCCAACTGTGCCAGCTGCCACGGCATCAACGCTGAAGGTACTGTTGCAGGCCCCAGCCTGATCGGTGTGGGAGCAATTTCTGTGGACTTCCAAGTCGGTACAGGCCGCATGCCGATGGCCGCCTCAGGCCCCCAGGCTGACGTCAAACCTGTCCAGTTCACGCAGCCACAAATCGACGCCATGGGCGCGTGGGTGGCCACGCTTGCACCTGGACCGGGACTTCCCGACCCCCGCTACTACGCCGGTGACGGAAACGTGGCCAACGGTGCAGAACTGTTCCGCATCAACTGTGCCATGTGTCACAACGTGGCCGGAGCCGGTGGGGCACTCACGGAAGGCAAGTGGGCTCCGCACTTGAACAACATTGAGCCCATTCACGTCTACGGCGCCATGGTCACGGGCCCGCAAAACATGCCGGTATTTAGCGACATGAACATCAGCCCGGAAGAAAAGAACGACATCATTAGCTACCTGCAGTATGTGGACAACAACCCGTCGGTGGGTGGGTTCATGTTGGGGTCGATCGGACCGGTTGCTGAAGGTCTGTTCGTGTGGATTATTGGTCTGGGAATTCTCATCGCGATCACCATTTGGTTGACCGCAAAGTCAAACTAGGCATCGGGTAGGACGCACATGAAGGAGAAGAAACCGATGGCGGACAAGCCACAATCAAGCGCCCTGCAAAAAGCAGACACCCCGGAATACGTTCCGGACCCTGGTGCTGCCGTCGTCCCGGCAAACCCGGTGCAAAACCCGGGCATGCCCCCGGAACGGCCCCGCGTCACTGACCTGGACCCCAAGTGGGAAAAGCAAGCTGAACGTCGTGTTGCGATGTTTTTCATGCTCTCCATCGTCGGAAGCATTGCCGCAGTCGTGTTCTACGTGATGTTCCCCATCATCCCCGGCAATATGCCCTCTGTCCGTCTCAACAACATGCTGGTCGGACTCGGCTTAACCGTTGCTCTTCTCGGTGTGGGGTTCGGGGCTGTTCACTGGGCGAAATCTCTCATGCACGGCCACGAACTGGTCGAAGAACGCCACACCACTCGCGGTGATGAAGAAACCCGACAGGTGGCGGCGGAAACATTCACGCAGGCGAATCACGAAAGTGGCTTTACCCGCCGTTCGATGATCCGCAACACGCTCTTTGGGGCACTGCTGGCTGCTCCGATCCCCGCTGTTGTGTTGCTCCGCGACTTGGCTCCATCAAAAGACCCCGTGGCTCTTCTCCGGCAAACGATGTGGGAGCCGGGCCTTCGACTCACTCGCGACCCCTCCGGCGTTCCCATCAAGGCCTCAGAGGTCACCATTGGTTCAGCTTTCCACGTTATTCCCGAAGGCCTGCCAGACCTGACCTACCACAAGATTGAAGAGAAGGCGAAGGCCGCTGTGTTGTTGATGCGGCTCCCCGCCGAAGACCTCAATGAAGACCCGGAAAAAGCTGGGTGGTCCTACGAGGGAATTGTCGCCTACTCAAAGATTTGTACACACGTGGGCTGCCCGGTGGCGCTGTATGAACAACACACCCACCACCTTCTGTGTCCCTGCCACCAGTCCTCATTCGACGTGAAGGAACACTGCAAAGTGATCTTTGGACCGGCCGCGAGGCCACTTCCACAGCTTCCTATCACCGTGGATGAGGAAGGATACCTCATAGCGCAAAGCGATTTTCCTGAACCCATCGGACCGAGCTTCTGGGAGCGTGAACTGTGAGCACCACTGTGACACCACCTGCATCAACAGAGCAGCCAGGAAAGGGCATGCGCTTCACCGGCGCAGTCGCCAGTTACGTCGATGAACGCACCAGCGCCTCCGTCGCGGTCAAGAGCCTGGGTCGAAAGATTTTCCCCGACCACTGGTCATTCATGCTCGGTGAAATCGCCCTGTACAGCTTCATTGTGATTTTGCTGTCGGGAACTTTTTTGACTTTCTTCTACGACCCGTCCATGACCCCGGTCATCTACGAAGGTTCCTACCTTCCCCTGAACGGTATTGAAATGTCGGTGGCTTACCACACGGCTCTCGACATTTCTTTTGAGATTCGGGGTGGTCTTCTGATGCGCCAGGTTCACCACTGGGCTGCGCTGCTATTTGTGGCGGCCATCGGTTTGCACATGCTCCGCGTGTTCTTCACCGGCGCGTTCCGCAAGCCCCGTGAAATCAACTGGCTGGTGGGATTCCTACTTTTCATCCTCGCTATGGCTGAAGGTTTCACTGGCTACTCACTGCCCGACGACATGCTCTCAGGTAACGGACTTCGGATCATCGACGGGATGATCAAGTCTCTGCCGCTCATAGGCGCGTGGGGGTCCTACCTGTTCTTCGGTGACGAATATCCGGGTACGGTAGTCATTCAACGGCTCTACATCCTGCACATCATGCTGTTACCGATCATTTTGATAGCCACGTTGGCCATACACATGGTGTTGCTGATTGTGAACAAGCACACCCAGTTTGCTGGTCCCGGTCGCACCAACGACAACGTCGTGGGCTCCCCCGTGATGCCCGTGTTCGCCGCCAAAGCCGGTGGTTTCTTCTTCCTCGTGTTCGGTGTGATCATGTTGATTGCCTCGACATTCACCATCAACCCGATTTGGAACTACGGGCCATACGACCCCTCCCCGGTGTCGGCGGGAACCCAACCTGACTGGTATATCGGATTCGCTGACGGCGCTCTGCGATTAATTCCCCCAGGTTGGGAAACATATTGGTTTGGATTCACCTGGTCATGGAACGTGATTGTTCCCACCATTGTCATGCTGGTGTTCCTCGCCATGGTCGCCTTTTACCCGTTCTTTGAAGCGTGGGTGACCGGTGACAAGCGTGAACACCACATCGCCGAGCGTCCCCGCAACGCCCCGGTTCGCACGGGTATCGGCGCCGCTGGTGTCACCTTCTACGGGGTGATGTGGGCTGCGGCCAGCTCTGACCTGATGGCCACACACTTCAGGATGTCCATTGAAGGTGTGATCACCTTCTTGCAGGTGCTCATCATCGTCGGACCGTTCATCGCGTTCTTCATCGCCAAGCACACCTGTTTGGCCCTGCAACGCAAGGACCGCGAAATCGCTCTCCACGGCTACGAATCTGGACGCATTGTCCGGTTGCCCGGCGGGGAGTATGTTGAGGTCCACGAACAGCTCGATGAATACGAACGCTGGCGTCTGCTCGACTACCAGGAATATAAGCCGGTCACAGTCCGGCCAAACGACCAGGGCAAAATCACCACAGGCATTCGCCTGCGGGCCGCCATGTCACGGTTCTTCTTCGAAGATCGTGTCAGCCCGGTCGACCAGAAAGAACTAGAAGAAGCCGCCAAGCACTAGGTCGGCGAACGACTTGTGGGGCGTGGGAGAAATCCCCGCCCCTCAGGTCTTTAAGGGGCCTTTTCTGATTTAGCCTGGACACCCAGGGTGATGGCCTGTTGGTAGTCCGGGAGGACAGCGTGAAGGCCCTGTTCTGTGCGCAGTGCTTTCGCTAACCCTTCCCTGGCGTCGTCTTCACCGTGAACAAGTAACACCTGTTCGGGGGGTGTATCCGCGCTCACCATCCACTGCAGAAGCCCCTGCTGGCCAGCGTGAACAGAAAACCCTTCCGCGTCAACAACTTCTGCTGCAACTGTCACCGTCTCGCCGTGAATAGTAATCGAGTCAGCTCCGCCGAGGATTTGTGCACCTTTGGTTCCCACCGCCTGGTATCCCACCAACACCACCGTGTTCAGAGGACTCGGTAGTAGACGTTTGAGGTGATGCATGACTCGACCGCCTGTTGCCATGCCCGAAGCAGAAATAATAATGCAGCCTTTTTCATCAGCCAACGCTTTTGACGCTTCAACCGTTGTCACAATGGTCAACTGGCCGGGGTTCAACATTGTTGGGTCATGCTTTTCGGGTCGAATGTCGACATCTCCCCTGGCCATAGCCTCCGCATAAACAGCCATCGCCTTGGTTGCCATCGGCGAATCAACAAAGACGGGAACATCCGGAATGGTGCCTCGCTTGATTGCTTCGCGGATTGCCACAAGGACTAACTCTGTGCGGTCCACTGCGAAGGCAGGAATAACGACGGTTCCTCCTCGTTCAATAGTTCTCGCAATCGCCCGCTCAAAACTGTCGTCGGGGATCGGGTGTCGACGATTCCCGTAGGTCGACTCGAGAACAACCGCGTTCCAGACCCCTGCAGGGATGTCGGTGGGGCCTAACAAAAGGGGGTGGTCTCCGCCGCTAATGTCGCCAGAAAAAAGCACCCTGGAACCAAAAAACTCCACCCCGACGCTTGCCGAGCCCAAAATGTGTCCGGCGGGAAAAAATTCGGCCGTTACCCCCTCAATGACCTGCACAGGGTCAAAAAAGTTCACCGTCTGAAGCAGAGTCAAGACACCTTCAGCGTCTGACTCGTCGTAAAGGGGTTGGGGGTCTTTGTGTCTGGAGTACCCTTTCTTCTTCGCAAACTCAGTATCTTCGACCTGAATTTTTGCAGAATCACGCAGGACAATCTCGGCCAAGTCGGCGGACGTGTGTGTGAGGAAGACGGGGCCTCTGAACCCCGCCCGATAAAGCCTCGGGAGGTAGCCAATATGGTCGAGGTGAGCGTGGGTGATGATAACGGCTTCGATGTGCTCAAGCGGAAGGGGAAAATCGTCCCAGTTGCGCTCTCGCCATACTCTGGGGCCTTGAAATAGTCCGGCATCAACCAGGACTTCTTTTTCCCCGTGGCGGAGAAGAAAACGACTTCCCGTTACCGTGCCGGCGGCGCCTAAGAAGACGATGTCGTTTTTGCCCCGGTCAGAAGCGTCCATACACGCCATCGTCAAGGTCTAAAACAGTCTCCGCATGTATTCGGCGGCTTCGTGGTATCCGAGGCGGTCATAAAAGCCTCCTGCGCGCCTCGACGCAACAGTAAGCTGTGTGACCCCCATCTGCTCGCACAAGGCTTCGACAGTCTTGACCAGCGCTGTTCCGACACCTTTAGCACGTGTGTCTTGAGCGGTCACAATTTCTTGCAGTTGAGCAGAGAGACCATTGGAATACAAGAGCGGGGTCATGGTGACCAGGCAATACCCGACCACATCACCGTCCGACTCTGCAACAAACACGGCGGTTCGACCCTCGTCTGCCACAGCGAAAGTAAACGCTTCAGAAAAACGATCCGCATCAACCGGGAAAGCGTGACCCAACTCCCCCACCAATTCCAGAACACGGTCATGGTCGGCTGTGACAGCCGGACGCACTGTGACCTGGTTAGCGGGCAAAGTTTCCCCGGTAGTGCTCGTATACCCAGCCGACCAGCGCAATCAGCACCAGCGGCACGGCATACATCGCCACCCACACCCCCACCGAAATGCCGAGAAAAACCACCGCTAGCCCACCCGCGAGGGTAATCGGCCACCAACTCCACGGGCTGAAGTGACCAAGCTCGGGGTCGCCATCGTCGATTTCGGCGTCGAGCCGGTCCTCAGGAAGCTCACCACCCTGATTCTTCTTCACCA
>SKHB01000005.1 GCA_007117135.1 Microbacteriaceae bacterium
ACGACATCGTGCCTGCGCGGGTGGCGGAATTGGCAGACGCGCTAGCTTGAGGTGCTAGTGCCCGTATTAGGGCGTGGGGGTTCAAGTCCCCCCTCGCGCACGATGACCAGGCGGTCCCACACCAGTGGGGCCGCCTGTGTGTTTTCCGGGTTGTGTGATGTCAGTGGACAGTGGCACAATCGAACATATGTTCGAATCAACGGTGGCTTCACTCCCCCAGACTCACGGTGTGCGCTCGCTTAAAGCGACCACCCTGGGGGAGCTTCGCCAGCGGATTCGACACCTTGAACACGGTCGTTTTCCCCTCCAAACCATTCCCGTCTCACCCGGTTTGGACAGTCTTTTTCCCGAAAAAGGCCTCACCCCGGGGGTTGTGTATAACCTCTCCCCGCACACCTCAGTGATGTGGGCACTGATTGCTGAGGCGACTCAAAACGGCCACTATGTGGCCACGGTGGGGAGGCACCACTTAGGGTTTCACGCCGCTATCGAATACGGGGTCGTCTTAGAGCGCCTGATCGTGGTTCCCCCGATTGGCCACCAGTGGTGGTCGGCAGTTGCGGCGCTGGTTGACGTGGTGTCTATCGTGGTGTTTTCCGCCAGCGGTCCACTGCCTTCACCCCGTGCCAGAGACACGTTGACGGCCCGAGCAAGAGAGCGCGGGTGTGCTCTCTTGGCCACTTCTTCCTGGCCGGGAGCTTACGGCCAGGTTGTTGTTGAAGACACCCAGTGGGAGGGCCTGGGCTCGGGACACGGAGTGCTATCCAGCCACGAACTTACCCTGTGTTACACCCCCAGACACGGGGCTTCTGCTCACCGAGTGAGACTGGTGAGGAACGGCAGCGGATCCCACGTCCTTCCCCACACGATCACCCCGGTAGTGCACCTCACTCCCGTCACGCAGGAGGGCCGTGTCATCGCCAGTGACCAGCGGGAAGCAGGCTAGCCGTGTCTAGTCGGGTGTGTGTTGTGGTGTGTGCGGAGTGGCCGATAGCAGCGGCGTGTATTGACCCGGACACACCGGAGGGGGTGTCGGGAGAGCCATTGATGATTGTTCACGCGGGTCGTGTCACCAGTTGCTCCACTGAGGCGAAGGCGGAGGGAGTAAGAATCGGTCAGCGACTACGCGACGCGCACACCACCTGCCCCGCGGTGCGTCGTGTTCCGTGGTCGCCTGAGCGCGACCAGAGAGTGTTCGACCGACTGCTGGCCACACTGGCTGACGTAGTCCCTGTTGCCGGGGTGGTGGAACCGGGTGTGGTGTATGTGGGCGCGGAAGGAGTCATTCGCTACTACGGCTCTGAAGACAGTGCTGCTCGCGCAATAACCGGCGCCCTAAAAAGCCTCGGAGAGGGCATGAGAGTGTCCGTGGGATACGCGGACACTCTGTTTGCTGCCCACCAGGCGGCCGTTTATGCCGCCCACCACCCTGCAGGTCTCATCAGCGTTGCATCAGGGGGTGGTCGAGATTTTCTTGAGCCACTACCCATTACTGCCCTGGCAGATGACAATGTGGCAGCGCTGTCTGTGCAGCTGGGGATCACAACATTGGGCCAGTTTGCAGCTCTAGAACGTGACCAGGTGGCGGAGCGCTTTGGGGACCGTGGAACACTGCTTCATCAGCTGGCCTCAGGTGAAGACCCGAGGCATCACGCCAGGAAAGAAATTCCACCGCTTAGTGATGTGGTGTGGCGAAGCGATGACCCGGTGTTTTCTGGCGAACAGTTGTCATTCGCCGTGGCATCGTCTACCACCACGTTTGTGTCGCAGCTTCTTGACCAAGGGTGTGTGGTGCAAACAGTGGACATCACGCTGGTTGATGACCGAGGTGAACCCCACCCCAAAAGGTGGTCTCACCCCAGGTATTTCACCGCCCCTGACCTTGTTCACCGGGTGCGATGGCAGGGCGAATCGTTGCAGAAAAACACTGCACACGACGAATACCAGCGGGGAATTGTTGAGGTGTGGTTTGTCGCACAACACCCCCATAGCGCTGCCGGATACGAAGATTCGCTGTGGGGTAACGCCCACCGTGACACCGCTCTCCACCACGCTGTGTCGTCACTGCAAGCAACGCTTGGGCACCAAAACGTCACCCGTGTCACCACCCATCCGGGCCACGACTTTGCTGACAGCCAACAGGTGGTGGCCTGGGGAGACAAACCACCAGTGAGCACCCTCGACCAGGGGGAAGCCTGGGCGGGACAATTACCCGCCCCCCACCCTGCGACCGTCTTCACCACGCCCCTACCGGTCGCAGTGGTCGACGAGGTGGGGCGTCCCGTTCACACCACTGCGGTGGGCGCTGGTCTCACCTCCCCGCCCTACGCCTTGGTGTCACAGAACCGTCACCGACGGGTTGTGGGGTGGGCGGGGCCGTGGCCGGTGATGGAGCGCTGGTGGGAGCGAAAACCGGTGGTCCACCGTGTCCAGTTGGTCGATGACACAGGTATTGGTTGGTTAGTGAAAACAACGGGTAGCAGCGATGGCGGCTGGCTAGTGGAAGCGAGGTATGACTAGTGGGGTGGCATAACCCACCTATTGCGTGGACAGAATACGAACGATTGCTCCGAGATGCATCCAGGCCCGGAAGTTCGCCACCTATCGGCGCTGATGCCGGTGACTCCCCCGCGTGGTCGACGAAACGCGCCCCTTACCAGCCGCCAGTCGATGGCGACGGAGAACCACAACACACCGAAGTGTTGGTGCCCTATGCGGAACTTCACGTTCACAGCAGTTTCAGTTTCTTAGACGGGGTGTCATCACCGGAAGACTTGGTGGCGCAGGCGGCCAAAAAACGGCTACACGCCATCGCCCTCACCGACCACGACGGATTTTACGGTGTTGTTCGCTTTGCCGAAGCAGCACAGGCCCACCAGATACCCACCGTGTTTGGGTCAGAGTTGTCGCTTGGTGCCGGGGGGTCCAGGACGGAGCATCCCGACCCGCCAGGACCCCACCTGTTGGTGTTGGCCAGAGGACCGGACGGCTATCACCAGATGGCGTCGGCATTGACGACCGGACATTTAGAGTCAGGCGAAAAAGGTGTGGTGGCCTATGACGACGATGCCTTAGCTGACCAGTTACGAGACCACGTGGTGGTGCTGACAGGCTGCCGCAAAGGGGCAGTCAGGCAAGCACTTCAGGGGCCCAAAACTCCGTCAGCATCGCAGGTTGCTGACGCTGAGCGAGAGCTTGTCCGACTAGTTGAACGCTACGGCCCAGACAACGTGGTTGTCGAGTTGTATGACCACCAACACCCGCTTGATTCTGTTCACAACGACATTTTGAACACGTTGGCTATCCGCCACCGATTGCAAGTGGTGGCAACAGGGCTTGTCCACTACGCCACTCCCGACGAGGCCCCTCTTGCCCATATGATGGCCGCTGTTCGATCCAGACGCTCACTGGAGCACATGCGCCCCTACCTTCCCCCGGCCCCCACCGCTTTTATCCGCTCCGGTTATGACCAGGCCACCCGTTTTGCAAGGTTTCCTGGGGCGGTGTCCAACACGGTGACGCTGGCAGATGAGGTGGCGTTTTCTTTGAAAAAAGTGAAGCCCGATTTACCGCTGTCGATGGTGCCCTCCGGGCATACGTCAATGAGTTATTTGCGAATGCTGATCGCAGACGCCATCCCCCGGCGATACCCGAATGCCAGTGGGCACGTGGTGGAGCGGATTGAACGCGAGCTGGCACTAATTGAACAGAAAAATTTTGCCGGATATTTCCTCATCGTCCACGACATTGTCCAGTGGGCGAGGGCGCGGGGTATTTTGTGTCAGGGTCGAGGCTCTGCAGCTAACTCGGCGGTGTGTTTTTTGTTGGATATCACCGCTGTTGATTCGGTGTATTACAACCTGCCCTTTGAGCGTTTCCTCTCCGCTTTGAGAGATGAAGAACCTGACATTGATGTCGATTTTGAGGCCAACAGGCGTGAAGAAGTCATCCAATACGTTTACCAGCGATATGGCAGAAAGAATGCAGCCCAAGTGGCCACCGTCATTGAATACCGGGCAAAGAATGCGGTTCGTGATGTGGCGAGGGCGCTCGGATATAGCCCCGGCCAACAGGATGCGTTTTCGAAAAACATTGAACGCCGTGGCGCCCTCGCAGAATCTGACGCCACCGCACTGCCCACACAGGTGGTGAGTTTGGCCAGGCGCATTCTCACTCTTCCCCGGCATTTAGGTATTCACTCTGGTGGCATGGTGTTAACCGATCGGCCCATCGGTGAAGTGGTACCCATCGAACACGCAAGAAAAGCCGACCGCACTGTGTTGCAGTGGGACAAAGACGATTGTGAGTGGATGGGGCTTGTCAAGTTTGACCTGCTGGGGCTCGGTATTTTAGAAGCCATCCAACACACCCTCACGACTGCCCGCACCGTGTTGGATGAAGACTGGGAATTGGCCACTCTTCCCCGCGATGAACCCGCCGTCTACGACATGCTGTGCCGGGCAGACTCCATTGGAGTCTTCCAAGTGGAATCGAGAGCGCAGATGGCGCTTTTGCCCAGACTCCAGCCGAGAAAGTTTTACCACCTGGCTATCCAAATTGCGATGATTCGACCGGGCCCGATTCAAGGCGGCGCGGTTCACCCGTTTGTTCGTCGAAAAGCAGGCGTTGAACCGGTCGAATATTTACACCCGGCACTCGAGTCGTGTCTGGAACGAACGTTGGGTGTTCCGGTGTTTCAGGAACAAATCATGCAAATAGCGATGGCGGTTGGTGGCTGTACCGGTGAAGACGCCGACTTGCTCAGGCGGGCCATGGGATCCAAGCGGGGCTTGGAGCGTATAGAGAAACTTCGAGAAACGTTGTATCGAGGAATGGCGGACAGCGGCATTGACCAGGTGACCGCTGACCGTATTTACCGGATGATTCAAGCGTTTGCGAGTTTCGGTTTCGCCGAATCCCACTCGCTGAGCTTCGCCCTTCTGGTCTATGCCAGCTCGTGGTTGAAACTCCACTACCCGGCCATCTATCTGATGGGTCTTCTTCGAGCTTGGCCGATGGGTTTCTACTCCCCTGCCACCCTGGTGTCTGACGCTGAGCGTCACGGGGTGAGCGTTCTCACCCCAAACGTTCAACACTCAGACGTTTTAGCAGGTGTTGAATCAATCGACCCTGACAGACCCCCCACAGCAACCGGCCTGCCCGACTGTTTGCACGACGTGCAACCAGATTCGGGCGAGTTTGACCCGGCTGCACCCGACATGTCTGCTCACCATCGGCGAGACGGTGAGTTGGCTGTCCGGCTGGGGTTAGCCAGCATTGATGGCATGGGGTCAGACACTGCCACCCGCATTGTTGAAGAGAGACAGCGCGGTGGTCCGTTTGCTGGCATTTATGACCTGACCAGGCGGGTGGGGCTCGGGACAAAGCAGGTGGAAGCGCTCAGTGTTGCTGGAGCGCTAGATGGCCTCGGTGTTGGCCGCAGGGAAGCGATGTGGCTGGCGGGGCCAGCCGCGACAGCGAACCCCCAGTTTTTGGCCGGAACCCACCAGGACATTACCCCTCCCCTTTTCCCGCCGATGAGCGACGAGGAGCTGATGCGGGCAAACCGCATCAGTACCGGCATGTCTCCAGGTGATCATCCGATGACGTATCTGCGGGAGTGGGTGGGCGGCCAAGGTGTTGTGTCCACTGACGACCTTCGACACGTCGAGTCGGGGCGTCGGGTGTGGGTGGCGGGGGTGATTACCCACCGGCAACGTCCCGCCACCGCGAAGGGTGTGACGTTTCTCAATCTTGAAGACGAATACGGTTTGGTGAATGTGATCTGCAGCGTGGGGATGTGGAAAAAGTATCGGCTCATTCTCCGGCACAGTACGGCAATAATTATTCGGGGCATTGTGGAGGCAAGCCCAGAAGGGGTGATATCTCTGGTTGCTGACGGGGTGAGTGGGTTGGCCCTCTCCACACCGGTTGTGGCCAGAGACTTTCAGTAGCGAAGAGCCCACATCGCCACAGCCCCGGCAGCTGCAACGTTGAGCGAATCCACCCCGTTCCTCATGGGGATTTTCACCACGTGGTCGGCCGCCACAATCGATGCTGCCTGCAGGCCATCGCCCTCTGTTCCCAAAACAAGGGCCAAGCGTTCCGGGAGGTCACGGGAAAAAGTGTCAATGTCGAGCGCCGTGTCGGTAAGTGCCAGGGCGGCCGTCTCCCACCCAGCGGCCTGCAACGTGGCGGCCATGTCCCAGACGTGGCCAATTCGCGCCCACGGCACCTGAAAAACTGTTCCCATGGACACGCGAATGCTCCGCCGATAGTAGGGGTCTGCGCACCGCTCACTCACCCACACCGCGTCCGCCCCAACACCGGCGACTGAGCGAAAAAGTGCCCCCACGTTGGTGTGGTCGACGATGTCTTCCAAGATCACGAGTCGCTTCGCGCCCTCCAGGATCGACATCGGGGGTGATGGTTCTGGCCGGTGCATACTCGCGAGTGTTCCGCGATGAACAGCGAACCCGGTGACTGATTCGATGACGGTGTCGTGTGCAACCAGTACGTCAGTCTCCTGGGCATTCTTTTCCGCCAGAAGCCTGTCGAGGGCGGGAAGCCATTTGCGGCTGGTGAGAACTGACCGGGGTGTGTGACCGGCGTCTAAAGCTCTTCCCAGAATGGTCAAAGATTCGGCGATGTAGAGGCCATCTGCGGGTTCTCTCACGCGTCGAAGCGCCACGTCAGTGAGCCGCAGATAGTCATTGAGGCGGGGATCAGCCGAATCAGTCACGGTGTGGTGTGCCACCAGATACTCCCCACGCAGTTGCGGCCGTTGGAAACATGCTCGAAAAAAATGCCCGTTAGCATTCAGCCTAATAACCCTTCGCTCAGACAAGGTGAGCCCATGAACCTGGCACCCCCCACAGCGGTCGCTGAGGCTGTGCTGAACGCTGATGTGGAGCGGGCAGTTCACCTGCTGTCTGGCCGCGTGTTTGCAGCCCTGACCGGCGCAGGCATTAGTACCGACTCGGGGATCCCCGACTACCGCGGTGAGGGCGCGCCAAAAAACCACCCCATGAGTTATCGCGAGTTTCTCACCTCCTACGAGCGGCGCCAACGCTATTGGTTTGGTTCCCACTTGGGCTGGTTGGCGTTTGCCAATGCTGCGCCCAATGTTGGACACACCGCTTTGGCTGAGGCAGAAACCATGGGTGTGTCACGGGGTGTCGTGACCCAAAACGTTGACGGTTTACACCACCAGGCAGGTTCTTACCGTGTTGTCGATTTACACGGTCGTCTCGACCGTGTGCGCTGTATTCACTGTGGTCAGTCGTATTCGAGGCATTCCATCGCCGAGCAGATCAGCTCGAGCAACCCGGGTATTGCCGCGAGTGTCGCTGACGGTCTCGTCCAACCAGACGGTGACGTTGCCGCTGACGTCACCACAGGGTTTGTGGTTCCCGAGTGTGAACTGTGTGGAGGGACCCTAAAACCCGAAGTGGTGTTCTTTGGCGAATTTGTGCCGCCGGACGTTTTTACCCGGGCGGAGACACTACTGAAAGACGCTGACGCGCTTATTGTCGCCGGGTCGTCGTTGGTGGTGAATACGGGGATGCGTCTAGTTGAGCGGGCAAGAAAACAGAAAAAACCTGTCATCGTCATTAACAGAGGCCCCACCAAGGCTGATAGTGTCGCAACAGTTAGAATAGAAGGCGGCACGTCGGAAGCTTTGAGTGCGATAGTCCGCCATATTTCGTAAAAATCTGACCCAGCGGCGGGCCAGGTGACAGTCTGGGAGTCCAATGACCCGCTTTTTTCTTGTGCGCCACGGCGAAACCGAATGGAATCGGATTCGCCGAATTCAGGGTGCCAGCGACATTCCCCTGAATGACACCGGACGCAAACAAGCCCGGCAGGTGGGCGACATTTTGGCCGGTCACCGCTTCGACCTGCTAGTCTCCAGTCCGTTGAGCCGCGCCATGGAAACGGCACTTATTATTGCGAAGCGGTTAGGAATGCCGGCCCCTCTGCCAGTGGGAAATCTGACCGAGCGCCACTATGGCGAAGCAGAAGGAAAAACGGGGCCAGAGTTGGATGAACTTTTCCCCGGGGAAACCCCTGTGCCCGGCCGCGAACCCCGCGAGGATGTTCAAAAACGTGTTGTTCACGCTTTGAAAGACCTTGCCATCCGTCACCCACACGCAGACATCATCGCGGTGTGTCACGGTGGTGTCATTCGCTCAGTTGTCGAATACGCGGCCCCGGGGAAGTTTGTGGAGCCCATTACCAACTGTTCCATTCACAGTTTCGAACATTCGCATCGGGGCCTCGAGCTGATCGCCTTTGACGACCCGATGGAAACCGATTCTCACACCATTGCTGCAGACGAATTTGTTGACCAGAACCCGGCCGAGTCTAGGCAGGGCGCATACCGGTGAGTGTGTCAAAGGGTGTCGTCCGGTTTTTGGCGGCAACCACGGGCCTTGATCTGAGTGTCACCGAAATGGCTGACAGCACTCACACCGCCCAGGAGGCTGCTGACGCAGTGGGGGCCCCGGTGGCAGCGATTGTCAAGTCCCTCGTGTTTTTAGCGGACGGTGAACCACTTCTGGTACTGGTGTCAGGACCCAACCGGGTTGATGTTGGCGCGTTGGGTGAACGTCTTGGTGTGACACTCCAGAAAGCAGATGCCGATGCGGTGAAAGCTGCCACCGGATATTCGATTGGTGGAGTCCCCCCCTTCGGTCACCCCACGCCGCTTCGATGCGTCATGGATGAAGACTTCATGGCGTTAGAACAACTGTGGGCGGCGGCGGGCAGTCCGAAGGCAGTGTTTCCGATCAGCCCGGAAAAACTTTTGGAACTTTCTCAGGCGTCGCTCGTTCGAGTGACCTAACCCCCTAGACTTTTTGACGGGTGCGCAGGCACCCGTTTTCGTCCCACTGCCACTATTGGAGTATGTGTGAGCTTTAGCGCCCCCTTTGCCCACCCCGGTTTACACCACGACCCCCAGTGGTATCGGCGGGCAGTGTTCTACGAGGTGATGGTTCGAGGTTTTGCTGATTCTGACGGCGACGGTGTGGGAGATTTGCCGGGGCTTATCGCGAAGCTTGACTACTTGGAGTGGTTGGGGGTGGACGCCCTATGGTTGCCCCCGTTTTATTCCTCTCCCCTGCTGGATGGAGGGTATGACGTTGCTGATTACCGTTCCGTTTTGCCAGACTTTGGCACCCTCGATGACTTCCAGGAACTCGTCACACAGGCACACCAACGAAACATGCGGGTAGTTATTGACTTGGTACTCAACCATACGTCTAGCGAACACGAGTGGTTCCAAATGTCCCGCAGTGACCCCAACGGCCCCTACGGTGACTATTACGTGTGGAGCGATACGGACGAGATTCGCCAAAACATTCGCATCATTTTCACCGACACGGAACAATCCAACTGGGCGTTTGACGCAGAGAGGCGCCAGTTCTACTTCCACCGCTTCTTCTCCCACCAACCAGACCTCAACTACGGCAATCCGGCGGTCCACCAAGAAATGTTTGACGTCGCCCGGTATTGGTTAGACATGGGTGTTGACGGTTTCCGTTTAGACGCCGTGCCCTACCTGTATGAATCGGATGAGGGCACCGGGGAATCTGAGCCGGAAACCCATGATTTTATTCGGGCGATGCGCGCCATGATGGACAAAGAGTATCCGGGTCGGGCGCTGATTGCGGAGGCCAACCAGTGGCCCAGAGAAGTGGCGGCCTACTTCGGCACCGAAGATGACCCCGAATGCCACATGGCATTCGATTTTCCCGTGATGCCAAGAATTTTCTACGCCCTCCGGTCACAAGACACGTCCAGTTTGAAAGAAGTGTTGAGTGAGCAGACAGAAATTCTCCCGGGGACAAGCTGGGCAGTGTTTTTGAGAAATCACGACGAGCTCACCCTTGAAATGGTGACCGACGAAGAACGCCAAGCCCTCTACGGCTGGTATGCCTATGACCCCAGAATGAGGGTGAATGTCGGCATCAGGCGGCGCCTAGCGCCCCTTCTGGACAACTCGCGCCACGAACTGGAATTAGTGCACGCCATCCTGTTGTCGCTTGCTGGGTCACCGTTTTTGTATTACGGGGACGAAATTGGCATGGGGGACAACATTTGGTTGAACGACAGAGACTCGTCGAGAACACCGATGCAGTGGACACCAGATCGAAACGCTGGTTTTAGTGCTTCTGACCCGGGAAAACTGTTCCTCCCCGTCGTCCAGTCGCTCGTCTACCACTACAGCGCGGTGAATGTTGAAACAGAACTTGCACAGCCACGATCCCTCCTGCACTTTGTGAGGAAAATTGTTCACCTGCGCAAAGCCCACCCGGTTTTCGCCGTCGGTGACCTGATGGTGTGCCCCACGGACAATGGCTCCGTGTTGGCGTATGTCAGACAGACCACCCAGGAGAATTGTCAGCCCGGTGAGCGGCCAGAGACCATCCTCTGTGTGTTTTCGTTCGCCCACTACCCCACCACCGCTAACGTGACGCTCCCCGACCAGGTGGTGGCCGATAGGGTCACCGACCTGTTCGGCGGGGCCACGTTCCCGTCGGCGGTTGACGGAAAAATTACTCTCACTCTTGGCACCCAGGGTTTCTACTGGTTGTCACTGTCTTAGGAAATGTCAGTAGTGACAGTTAGGCTCCCCTCATGACGCACTGGTCCGACACTCTCGCTGTATTCGACACGGAAACGACAGGAATCAACACCCGCGATGACCGTTTGGTGACCGCGTATATCGGGGTGATTAATCGCGAGGGTGACCTCTTGGAATCCCATTCCTGGTTGGCGAACCCGGGTATTCCCATTCCCGATCGCGCCGCCGAAGTTCACGGCATTACCACCGAAAAAGCGATTGCCGAGGGTGCAGACGCTGCGCAGGTCGTTGCTGAGGTGGTGGCGGTATTGCGGGAAATTCTTGCTCGCCCGCTTCCCCTCGTTGTCTACAACGCAAGTTTTGATCTGTCACTGATTCACCACGAAGCACTCCGGCACGGCGTCGACTGGTTGGACACCCCCAGGCCCGTCATTGACCCACTGGTGATTGACCGCGCTCTTGACCAGTATCGAAGAGGGAAAAGAACACTCGAGACAGTGTCCACCCACTACGGGGTGGTCAATCCCGCCGCTCATGACGCCGAAGGCGACGCCATCACCACGGGGCTGGTGGTTCACAAACTGGTGGACAAGTTTCCCGACCAATTGTCGCTGAGCGCTGATGAGCTTCACGATCAACAAATTGTTTGGGCACAAGCCTGGGAAGACAACTTTTACGACTATTTGGAACGCAACGGTAAACCCCGCCCACAATCACGGGGTGCATGGCCTGTTGGCCGGTAAGCGCTAGGAGCCGAAGTTTTTGAACCGCTGGTTGAACTTCTCTACGCGACCGGCAGAGTCAAGAATGCGCTGCTTGCCGGTGTAAAACGGGTGTGAGGCGCTCGAAATTTCGACATCGATCACAGGATAGGTGTTGCCGTCTTCCCATTCGACGGTTTTTTCGCTGGTCGCTGTCGACCGAGTCAAAAATGACTCGCCGGAGGTGAGGTCGCGAAAAACAACCGGCTGGTAGGAGGGGTGAATCTCTGCCTTCATCACATGCACCTTTACAAAGTCTTGAGCCACGCGCGTTGCTGGCCAACATTCAACATTACCAGGTTTTTAGCCAGCCGACACAGCCTGGTATCGGCCATGGTTATTGGACATGGTGAGGCGGCGACCAAAAGCGTCGGAAATGTGTTCGCTGGTGAGCACATCAGCGATAGGCCCCGCCGTCACCATTTGTCCGTCGCGCAGAAGCATGGCGTGAGTGAAGGCAGGAGGGATTTCTTCCAAATGGTGGGTGACCATCACCATGGCGGGCGCGCCCTCCCACGCCGCAAATTGGTTGAGCAGGTCAATAACATCCTCCCGGCCCCCCACATCTAAACTTCCCGCCGGTTCATCCAGTAACAACAATTCGGGGTCAGTCATCACCGACCGGGCGATTTGAACACGTTTGCGTTCCCCATCAGACAGTGTTCCCACCAGCCTGTCGGCCATATGGTCGAGGTTCCACTCCCCCAACACTCGTGTTGCCCGCCGAACATCAACGTCATCGTAGTGTTCATTCCACCGGCCAGTCACCGCCAGTGAAGCGGTCAATACAGCATCCAACACCGTTTCATTGGCCGGTATTCGTCTGGCCATCTCACTGGAGGCAAAACCCACCCGCGGGCGAAGGTCAAAAACGTCCGTTTTTCCGACGACTTCGTCTAACACTTCGACCCGACCAGAACTTGGGTGAATCAGTGAGGCGAGGAGGCTCAACAGTGTGGTCTTTCCCGCCCCGTTTGGGCCCATGATGACCCACCGTTCAGACGCATCAACCTGCCAGTTGATGGCATCCAGGATGGCGCGGCCATCCCTCACGACGCGGACATCTTCGAGGGAACACACAGTGGTCATGATGACCAAGCCTAGCCTGGCTATCCCCACCCGGCACGCTGACGGCCCCGGTGGCCTAAACTGAATATGTGATCGGGCCGAAAGTGTTCGGAATTGTCCTCGCTGGAGGTGAGGGCAAGAGACTGATGCCCTTGACGAAGGACCGCGCGAAGCCCGCCGTGCCTTTTGCCGGCCATTATCGACTGATTGACTTCGCCATTTCGAACCTGATCAATTCCAGTCTTCGGCAGATCGTTGTTCTCACTCAATACAAGTCACATTCTTTGGACCGTCACGTGTCACAAACCTGGCGGCTCAGCGGCATGCTCAACGCATACGTGGCGAGTGCTCCGGCGCAACAGCGGCTCGGCAAAAGATGGTTTGCTGGCTCAGCAGATGCGATTTATCAGAGTTTGAACCTGATTCGGGACGAAAATCCCGACATTGTGGTGGTCGTCGGAGCAGACCACGTTTATCGGATGGACTTCGAGCAGATGGTCCGCGCTCACAGGGAGTCTGGCGCCGGGGTCACCGTGTCGGGAATTCGTCAACCTAAAGAGTTGGCTCATCAGTTTGGGGTTATTCAAACTGACCCGAATGACCCCACCAAGATTGCCGAGTTTTTAGAAAAACCCACTGAGGTGGAGGGTCTGGCCGACTCCCCCGACGAAGTACTCGTCTCGATGGGTAATTACGTCTTTGATGCGGATGTGTTGATTGCCGCTGTCACCGAAGATGCCGACCATGACGATTCCGACCATGACATGGGCGGCGACGTGATCCCGGCTTTCGTGGAGAGAGGCGACGCCCGCGTTTACGACATGTCACTCAATGAGGTTCCCGGGGCGAGGGCGCAAGACCGCCTCTATTGGAGAGACGTGGGAACTATTGACTCGTTCTACGAAGCCCACATGGATCTCATCTCCTCCGACCCGATATTCAATTTGTATAACGCGCAGTGGCCGATATACCTGCAACAGTGGAACACCCCTCCGGCCAAGTTCGTCCAAGACGCGAACGGCAACCCTGGCCGCATGGCGGACTCGATTGTCTCACTGGGATGCGTTATCCAAGGGGGAACAGTTGTTGGCAGTATTTTGAGCCCGGGAGTGCACTTGCTCTCAGGGGCCACCGTCGAACAGTCTGTCGTTTTTGAACGATGCGTTATTGGCGAGGGCGCGACTGTTCACCGGGCCATCTTGGACAAAGGTGTTCGGGTGACTCCTGGTGCGAGTATTGGGGTTGACCCGGTCGAAGACCGTGCGAGGGGATATACGGTAACCCCGTCGGGCATTACTGTTGTGGCGAAAGGTCTCGTCGTCACATGAGAGGGTGCGGTCGGTGACAAACCGTGTTTTGGTTGTGTTGGACATCGACTCAACTCTGATCAATGAAGAAGGCTTGGACCTGCTTGCCGGCCATGCCGGCAGTGATATTGCCTCCGCGGTGGCGTCAATAACCGATCAGGCAATGGCGGGGGAACTTGATTTCGCCGACAGCCTCGTCAAACGTGTCGCACTATTGGAGGGCCAGCCGGTTTCACTGCTGCAACAAGTTGCCCAGACACTCACACTCACCGACGGCGCCACCGCCCTGATTGACGCCATTCATGACGCCGGCGGACTCGTGGGGGCTGTCTCAGGAGGGTTTCACGAACTGGTTGACCCACTGGCCTCTCGGATTGGTCTCGACCACTGGCTAGCCAACCGTTTTGAGGTCCATGGTGGGCGGCTCACCGGGCGGGTTATTGGTGACATTGTTGACGCCCACGCGAAGGCCACGTTTCTCACCCACTGGGCTGATCATTATGGGATCCCGCAGGCCCACACCATTGCGGTTGGCGACGGGGCAAACGATGTGGCAATGTTTGCGGCCGCCGGCGTGTCCGTATCGTTTTGTGGGAAGCCGGTGGCGAATGAGCAGGCGACGGTCTGCATCGAACAGCGCGACCTTGCCCGTGTCCTCGACTACGTGCCAGCTGGTGCCTAGTGGCCCATTCCGAGGCCGCCATCGACTGGAATGACAGCTCCGGAAATATATCCGGCCGCATCCGACGCGAGCCACGTCACGACTCCTGCGACTTCTGCCGGCTCAGCAAACCGTCCGGCGGGAATAGCGGCCAGGTAGGTGGTTTTTTGTTCCTCGGAGAGCTCTTTTGTCATATCCGTGTCAATAAAACCTGGGGCAACCACGTTGGCGGTAATACCTCGACTGCCTAACTCTCTGGTCACAGACCGGGCAAACCCGACAAGCGCCGACTTTGAGGAAGCGTAGTTCACCTGCCCGGCAGACCCATACAGTCCCACCACGCTGGATATCAGGATCACGCGGCCAAATTTCCCGCGAATCATCGACTTGATGCTGCGTTTCACCACCCGGAAAACCCCGCCCAGGTTGGTGTTGATGACATCGTCGAAGTCGTCATCGCTCATCCGCATCAGCAGAGTGTCGCGAGTTATCCCGGCGTTTGCGACCAACACTTCGACGGGGCCAAGCTTTTCTTCGACCTCAGCGATAGCGTTATCCAGGCTGTCACCGTCGGTGACATCTGCGGTGACAGTGAGGGAGCCGTCCGGACCCAGACCGTTTCTCGCGGTTACCGCAACGCGGTGACCTTCTGAAAGAAACGCTTGGGCAATGGCGTAACCGATTCCGCGGTTACCACCGGTGATGAGGACAGTTCGAGGCTGGTTCATAAACACTAAGCATATGCGGAGGCTTAGGGGTTAGCATGGCCCTAACATGACTGAGCCCCATTCCATCACCTCCCTTCCTGTTGCGCCGGAAGTGGAGAGAAAATCGCGCATGATCAAATATTCAATCGCGATGGGTGTTCGCATTGTCTGTATTGGCCTGTGTTTTGTCACACCGGGATGGTGGTTGCTATTGCCGGCGACCGGAGCAGTTCTTTTGCCCTACTTTGCTGTGCTGGTCGCCAACCAAGTGGTCAAAACTCCCTCCACTGCGGAGGCTTACAACCCCGGTGCGCTGGTTCGAGTGGAACAACCACCCTCATAATGCTGGGGATGTCAGGGCCCGGCCGGGCCATGTGTTCCAAAAAGGACTGTGCGCTCGATGCGTCGCGGTCGATTGTGTGGCGCAATCCGAAAATTCATGACGAGACGCGTGAAAAAGTGTGGCTGTCGTGTGGGGAGCATGAAGAATTCTTTTTGGAATATTTAGGGGCACGGAATTTTCCTGTCCGGTCGGACGAGTTTGTGGTGAGTGAATCGTGAAAGCGCTCTCCTTGGCCTTCACCCCCCGGTGGTTAGGGTATTTGGCTCTGGCGGTTGTCTTCGCGCTGGTCAGTGCCGTTTTTGGCGTCTGGCAGTGGGACCGGCGGGAGCAAGCAGTCACAGAAATCAGACTCATACAAACCAATTTTGACCAGGCGCCTCAGGCCATGGGTGACGTGTTTCCGGCGACAGCGCAGTGGCATGACGACTTAAGGTGGTTACCCGTCGCACTCGAGGGCGAATACGTGACCGAGGAGCAGCTCCTGGTGCGCACGAGGCCGCGTGGCGGGCAAGTGGGGTTCAACGTTTTGGTGCCATTGGAAACATCGTCGGGCGACGTTTTTGTGGTTGACCGTGGCTGGATTCCCACCGGTGAAACTCGTGACGAACCAGATTTCATCCCGGCTCCCCCAAGCGGCTCAGTAACGGTTGTTGTCCGGCTGTTTCCCAGTGAGCCGGAAATCGCGGGTCGTGGAGCCCCGGAAGGCCAAGTGCCGTCGGTGGCATTGGGACTCATTGACCGGATGCTTGATCAGAGGGTTGACACCCGTGCATACGGACAGATGGTGAGCGAGGACCCGGCACCGGTGACGAGGCCGCTTGCCGCGCTCACCCCGGTCCCCGACGAAGGTCCCCATTTGAGCTACAGCATCCAATGGTTTGTTTTTGCGGCTCTTGGTTTTGTGGCGTGGGTATACCTGTTTGTGCAGGAATATCGTTATGGTCCGGCAGAGCGCAGCAAAAAACCTTCGAGAAAACGGGGCCGCGACGAAGAGTTCGAAGACGCCGTGTTTGACAGGCTCGCCGCCGGGTAGGCGCGGAGGCTTGTTCTAGATGCTGAAGCCGAGGGCGCGCATCATGGCGCGGCCGTCTTCAGTGATTTTCTCCTGACCCCACGGCGGCATCCACACCCAGTTGATCCGGAAGCGGTCTGCAACGCCATCAAGACATTTGGTGATTTCTTCTTCGATGATGTCCGTCAGTGGACAGCCGGCTGAGGTGAGAGTCATGCTGATGATGAGCGCATCTTCCTCATCGTCCCAGCTCAGATCATAAATGAGCCCCAGGTCAACAATGTTGACACCCAGTTCGGGGTCAATAACGTCCTTTAGAGCTTCCTGGACTTCATCAAACTTGCTATCAGTTAGTGCAATGGTTCCCATCGTTAGCTCGCTTTCGCTCCGTAACGGTCGTATCCTTCAGCTTCCAAACGCTCGGCCAACTCAGGCCCGCCGCTCTCAACAATTCGGCCGCCAACAATGACGTGAACAAAGTCTGGCCGGATGTAATTGAGAATGCGCGTGTAGTGGGTGATCAGGAGAGTGCCGAGGTTGGTATTCTCTTTGGCACGGTTCACGCCCTCAGCCACCACTTTCAACGCGTCAACGTCCAAACCGGAGTCAGTTTCATCCAACACCGCAAAGCGGGGTTTGAGAAGCTCCAGCTGCATGATTTCGTGGCGTTTCTTTTCCCCACCGGAGAAACCTTCGTTGACGTTTCTGTCCGCGAAACCCTGCTCCATTTTTAGCTGGTCCATTGCTCCGCGAAGGTCTTTGACCCACTCGCGAAGCGCCGGAGCCTTGCCGTCGATGGCAGTTTTGGCGGTTCGCAGGAAGTTGGTAACGGTAACTCCGGGCACTTCAACCGGGTACTGCATGGCTAAAAACAGGCCTGCCCGGGCGCGTTCGTCAACTGCCATGTCTAAAACGTTGTCACCGTCTAAGGTAATGGTGCCCTCGGTGACCTCATACCGGGGGTGACCGGCGATGGTGTAAGCGAGGGTGGATTTACCGGACCCATTGGGTCCCATGATGGCGTGAGTTTCCCCTTCGTTGATGGTGAGATCAACGCCTTTGAGAATGTCGACCGGGCCCTGCTCGGTGTCGATGGTGACGTGAAGGTTACGAATTTCAAGAGTAGACATGGTGTGCTTTCTGTGAATCTTAAGAAATAGGAACAGTGACCTGGGGGTCCAAGTACACATCACCGTCGGTGATGGTGACCTGGTAGACGGGAACGGGTTCAAAGGCGGGGAAGTTTTGAGGTTTTCCAGTGGCGAGCTCAAACTTGGAACCGTGCGCCCAACATTCCAAGGTGTCGCCTTCGACGAAGCCTTCGCTCAATGAAATTTCGCCGTGAGTGCAAGTGTCGCCGATCGCGTGAACGGTGCCGTCAGAATTCTTGACCACGGCAATCGGAACGCCTTCAACGACGACCTTCACGGCTTGACCGGGTTTGATCTCGTCTTCCCCACAAATTTTTACCAGGGCCATTTAGGCCTCCTCTTCTGTCGCCCGAAGTTTATTGATAACCCGGTCCATCAGGTGTTCACGGACAGTCTCGTCGGTGATTTTTTGTAAAACCTCAATGAGGAAGCCTTGCACGACCAGACGCCTGGCTTGAATCTCGGGAACACCCCGAGACATGAGGTAAAACAGGTGCATGTCGTCGAAGCGACCGGTCGCACTAGCGTGACCAGCGCCCTGAATATCACCCGTCTGGATTTCGAGGTTCGGAATAGAATCAGCCCGTGTTCCATCCGAGAGAACCAGGTTACGGTTCTGCTCATAAGAGTCAGTCCCCACAGCATCCGGTCCGATCAGCACATCACCAATCCACACTGTCCGGGCGCCTTTACCGTGTAGCGCGCCTTTGTAGGTGACACGGGACACCGTGTTGGGCCCCACGTGGTGGGCGAAGACACGGTGTTCTAAATGTTGCGTCTCGTCGGCAAAATACACGCCGTACATCTCCCCCGTCGCGCCTTGCCCTTCAAGCCGGCACGACGGGTTGACGACAACCACATCACCGTCAATGCTCGCAACGGTGTGAACCAGCCTGGCGTCTTGGGCGACGGTGGCAAAGTGGGCAGCGTAGTGGATTGACCCTGCGTTCCACTCTTGGATGCTCACCATTTCGAGCGACGCCCCCCTGTCCACAATGATTTCTACCGCTTCACCCAGAAGGGCGTCGCCTGCGGAGCTGAAAATGAGTGTGGTGTGACTTCCCTCCTCAGCGTGAATGATGGTGTGCGCAGCGCGAGCAGCTGAGCCCACCCCCAAGCGGTCCACCCGCAGGGTGGTGGGTGTGTCACCAGAGAGTGTCACCTGCAACACCTGATCGGTTTGTGACCAGGCGTTCGCGACCAGCCGATCTTCGGGAAGCCCAGCGAGTCCGCGCTTGGCCGCCGTGGCGGCAACAAATTCGGCGCTTCCGCCGTCGCCGGTCACCACAATGTCGTAGGCGGACCCGTCCAGGTCGCCGTCGATGAGGGGGCGCAGCTTCTCCACCGGGCTGAGTTTCCAGTCCAATTCACGACCGGTGACTGGAGCGAAATCGCCCACATTGGTGGAGCGGGGACGCTCAGATCGGGTTTGGACGGGAACGAAAGCGCCCGCGTTTTTTTCTGGCGCCTCAGTGGTTGAACTGGCGCCGGGGGTGGTGGACGTCATCTAGCCGACAGACCCTTCCATGTTCAGTTCAATGAGTTTGTTCAACTCGAGCGCATACTCCATGGGGAGTTCGCGTGCGATGGGTTCGATGAACCCGCGAACAATCATCGCCATAGCTTCGTCTTCGGGCATCCCCCGCGACTGCAGATAAAACAGTTGTTCTTCGCTGACACGTGACACGGTTGCTTCGTGTCCTAGCTGGACGTCGTCAACACGTATGTCGATGGCCGGGTAGGTGTCGCTACGGGAAATGGTGTCGACCAGCAGAGCGTCGCACCGGACCGTATTTGCCGAGTGGTGGGCTTTTTCTTCAATGCGAACCTCACCGCGATATCCGGCTCGGCCACCACCGCGGGCCACCGACTTGGAAACGATAGATGACGTGGTGTTCGGAGCCATGTGCACCATCTTGGCTCCCGCATCCTGGTGCTGGCCGGGACCGGCAAAAGCAACCGACAAGGTTTCGCCCTTGGCTCCTTCGCCAACGAGGAACACCGACGGGTATTTCATGGTCACTTTGGAGCCCAGGTTCCCGTCAATCCATTCCATGGTGGCACCTTCGTGAGCGATGGCACGCTTAGTCACCAGGTTGTACACGTTGGTGGACCAGTTTTGGATAGTGGTGTATCGAACGCGTGCGTTCTTTTTGACAATGATCTCGACGACGGCGGAGTGCAACGAGTCGGAGGAATACACCGGAGCGGTGCAGCCTTCAATGTAGTGAACGTAGCTGCCCTCGTCAGCAATGATCAGAGTCCGCTCAAACTGGCCCATGTTTTCGGTGTTGATACGGAAGTAGGCCTGCAGCGGAATTTCCACGTGAACACCCGGCGGGACATACACAAACGACCCGCCCGACCAGACGGCCGTGTTCAAAGCGGCAAACTTATTGTCCCCGGCAGGAATAACGGTGCCGAAATACTCTTTGAAAAATTCAGGATGCTCGCGAAGAGCCGTGTCGGTGTCGAGGAACAAAACGCCCTGCTCTTCGAGATCCTCACGAATCTGGTGGTACACCACTTCAGATTCGTATTGGGCGGCGACACCTGCGACGAGGCGTGAGCGCTCAGCTTCTGGAATGCCAAGCTTTTCATAGGTGTTGCGAATGTCTTCGGGGAGGTCTTCCCAGGTTTGTGCTTGACGTTCCGTCGAGCGAACAAAATATTTGATGTTGTCGAAATCAATCCCCGACAGGTCGGCACCCCACGCGGGCATCGGCTTGCGGTAAAAAACATCGAGAGATTTCAGGCGCATCTCACGCATCCAGGCAGGCTCGTCTTTCAGGTCAGAGATTTCTTCCACAACCTGTTGCGACAAACCACGTTTAGCAATCGCTCCAGCGGTGTCGCTGTCGTGCCAACCAAATTCGTAGTTGCCCAATCCGTCGAGGTCGGGGCGGTCCAGGAGGATGTCTGACATGGTGTTGACCTTCCAATCATGATTTCTCGGGATTCACCTGCGAGCTATCAGAAAGAGTTAGGGCGTCTCGCCTACACTCAACCTTGATAGAACTGGGGCAATTTGCCCGTCGAGGTGTGTGGCTCCCGTGCCATCAACCTTGATCTTATCGGCCCCAGTTGAGTTAGTGAAGGGTTTTAGGTGTGAAAACGCTGTGGACGTGGTTACCCACCACTGTGACGGGCCGTGTGAAGTTTTTTGCCTGGGCGTCGCTTGTCAGCCAAACACTAATTATTGGTACCGGTGGCGCGGTGCGTCTGACCGGTTCAGGTCTCGGCTGCCCCACCTGGCCCCGATGCACTGAAGAATCTTTTGTCTCCACCCCGGAAATGGGTTTTCACGGCCTGATCGAGTTCGGTAACCGACTTCTCACCTTTTTGCTCATCATCATCGCCATAGGAATGTTTTTGATGGTGGTGCGTCAAAGAGCAACCCGCCCAGAACTTCTCCGCCTGGCCGTCATTTTGGGTCTGGGCATTCCCGCCCAGGCTGTTATCGGCGGAATTACGGTTCTGACCAATTTGAACCCGTATGTGGTGGGGCTTCACTATCTGCTTTCCGCCGTTCTGGTTGGGCTTGCCGCCTGGTTGCTCTACCGAGTGCGGGTAGGTCCGGCGTCGGGGATTCGCCAAGCTCCCCGCGGATACCGCGGGCTCATCGTTTCGGCTCTGGTCACCCTGGGTGTGTCGATCAACGTCGGTATTCTTGTGACCGGTTCTGGCCCGCACGCCGGTGACGGTGGTGCGGCGAGAAATAACCTCGACTCCGAGTTTCTTCAACATTTGCATTCCTGGCCGTCATATGTGACCGCTGGGCTGGTTCTGGCGGGAATGGTGTGGAGTTTAGCTGTGGGCGTTCCGGCTGTCACCCAGCGGGCTAAACGCGCCGTTGTGGGTGCTTTTGTTCTCACTGTCGCTCAGATTGGTGTCGGTTTGTATCAGGCTAGAAACGGTTTGCCAGAACTTTTCGTCGGCATCCACATGGTCCTTGCCGCCGTCCTCGTTGCAGTATTTGTCACCTGGCTTCTTGCCTCGTCGGCTGACCCGTTGACATCGGCCGATGATGGAGATAAAGAAAACAATCGAGAGCGCTCCCCCGCCGTCGCTTAACCGTCGGATCCGCTTCGGATCCCGCCCGGTAACTGCTACCAGGGAAGAAGCGGGTCGACTCCCACCGCGATAAATAGCAGGGTGAGGTAGCTGATGCTGGAGTGGAATACGCGCATCGGTTTCGGGTCAACGGTTTCTTCTGTGATGACCCGGCCAAACAGTTTGTGTGACTCAACGAGGAACCACGCCCCAGCTCCCACCGCAACGACGGTGTACACGATACCCATGGGGGCGACAGGTATGAGCATCAGCGACGCGGCGACTGTCGCCCAGGCGTAGAGAATGATTTGAACACCCACGATGGGCGCTGGCCGGACCACGGCAAGCATGGGAACGTTCACACCCGCATAGTCGTCTCGGTATTTCATCGACAGCGGCCAGTAGTGGGGCGGGGTCCACAAAAACACGACAAGGAACAAAATGATGGGCTCCCAGGCGAGCGAACCGGTGACGGCCGCCCAGCCAATCAACACCGGAAAACACCCAGCGATCCCTCCCCAAATAATGTTCTGCTCGCTGCGCCGCTTGAGCCACATGGTGTAAACGAAAACGTAAAAAAGAATTGCGGCAAGGGACAGTACCGCGGCCAGCCAGTTCGTTGCCCACCACAGAAGCGCCACAGACCCCATGGCCAGTGCGGTGGCAAACACGAGGGCTTCCCGGGCGCTCACCTCACCCGTCACTAACGGGCGATTGTTGGTTCTGCCCATGTGGGCGTCAATGTCACGGTCGATGACCATGTTGTATGCGTTGGCGCTTCCCGCACTCAGTGACCCACCGACCAGAGTCCACAGAACGAGCCACAGCGACGGGATGCCCCCGTGAGCGAGAATCATCACGGGAGCCGTGGTGACAAGCAAAAGTTCGATAACACGCGGTTTTGTCAATGCCACGTATGCCCGGGTTTTTCGCGACAGCACAGACCTTGTCGCGGGCGTGCCCGACGGGGCCTGTGAGCGGGCAGGCGAAGCGGACACGTCGGAGATCATCGCGCTTATTCTAAAGGGCAATTTTTTGCTGTCCCTGGGAGCGCCAGGGCATCAAGAGCACCCCACCTGCACAGATATACTGGCGATGCTCCTCGACGCTGTGTCGCACACTGTGTTGCAGGGGGTCGCCGTAGAGGCCCCGCGGGTAAACCTTCGCCACTTAGCTGATTGGATTGTTTTTTCGATGACCCCCATCTTCTCCGCCGAAGACCGACGTGCTGTTGATACTGCCCGACTTTTAGCCGCCGACGCGGTCGAGAAGGTAGGGAACGGTCACCCGGGCACAGCCATGAGCCTTGCCCCTATCGCCTATCTGCTGTATCAGAAAGTCATGCGCCACGACCCGGCAGATCCCACCTGGGTGGGTCGCGATCGTTTTATTCTCTCCGCCGGCCACTCTTCTCTCACCCAGTATGTGCAGCTGTACTTGGGGGGTTTCGGGTTAGAGCTTGATGACCTAAAAGCCCTTCGGACGTGGGATTCGCTCACCCCCGGTCACCCCGAATACGGCCATACCAAGGGTGTGGAGATCACGACCGGGCCTCTCGGGCAAGGCCTCGCCTCAGCGACGGGATTTGCCTACGCGCAGCGGTTCGAACGTGGACTTTTTGACCCTCACACGGCACCTGGACACTCGCCCTTTGACCACTTCACGTACGTCATTGCCTCCGATGGTGACATTCAAGAGGGTGTGACCAGTGAAGCGGCTTCTCTCGCCGGTCACCAAAAACTGGGTTCCCTGATTGTTCTCTACGACGCAAACCAGATTTCCATCGAAGACGACACCAACATTGCTTTCACCGAAGACGTCGCGGCGCGTTACCGCGCCTACGGTTGGCAGGTTCTCGAAGTTGATTTCGGGCCCGAAGACGCATACACCGAAGATGTTGACGCTGTTTTTGAAGCAATCCAAGCCGGGCAGGCGGAGACCTCCAAACCCACGTTGATTATTGTCAAAACCGTCATCGGCTGGCCCGCACCAGACAAGCGCAACACGGGCAAAATCCACGGGGCGGCGATTGGCGCGGACGAGATTGCCCGCACAAAAGACATTCTTGATTTTCCCCGCGATGAGCACTTCTTTGTCGAAGATCACATCATCGAACACACCAGAAGCCTCGGTCACCGCGCGACCCAGGCGAGAAAAGCGTGGCAGGAAGGTTTCGATTCCTGGGCGCTGCAAAACGCAGAAAAGAAAGCACTCTTTGACCGCATTCAGTCGGGTGAACTCCCCGATCTTGCCCAGGTGTTACCCGACTTTGAGCCGGGTTCGAGCGTTGCGACCAGGCAAGCGTCGGGTAAAGCCATCAACGCTATTGCGACGGTGATGCCGGAGCTGTGGGGTGGCTCGGCGGATTTGGCCGAATCGAATCTCACCACCATCACTGGAGCGAAGTCGTTTGCCCCAGTGGAGCATTCCACAGCCCACTGGTCTGCTGATCCGCACGGCCGGGTGTTGCACTTCGGTATTCGTGAACACGCGATGGCGTCAATTTTGAACGGGATAGCCCTTCACGGAAATACTCGCGCGTTTGGGGGAACGTTCCTCATTTTCTCCGATTACATGCGTCCGGCCGTTCGGCTGGCCGCGCTGATGGGCGTGCCCACCATTTACGTGTGGACACACGACTCGGTTGCTCTCGGTGAAGACGGCCCCACCCATCAGCCGATTGAACAGTTGGCTAGTCTTCGTGCCATTCCTGGCCTGTCGATGATTCGGCCTTCGGATGCCACCGAAACGGCCTGGGCGTGGAAGGCGATGTTGGAGCGGACAGACGGCCCTCAGGGTATCGCTTTGACCCGCCAGGGTGTTCCCGTTTTGGAGCGTGGGGATGGCCAGGCAACAGCCGATACGATCGCCCACGCTTCGAATGTGGTCTTCGGCGGCTACGTGTTGCAGGAGTCATCGACCGATTCACCCCAGCTGATTCTCATCGCCACGGGCTCGGAAGTGTCCGTCGCACTGGAAGCGAAAGCTGCCTTGGAAGCGAAAGGTGTGGGGACGCGAGTGGTGGCGATGCCCTGTGTTGAGTGGTTTGATGCTCAAGACCAGGCCTACCGAGACACAGTGCTCCCGCCTGCCGTCACCGCGCGCGTCAGCGTCGAGGCCGGCATTTCTCTCGGCTGGCACCGGTTTGTTGGTGACCGCGGAGAGTCCGTGTCCATTGAACACTTCGGCGCCTCCGCCGACTACAAAACCCTGTTTGACAAATTTGGAATCACGCCGGATGCCGTTGTTGCAGCAGCCGACCGTGTTCTCGCCCGCAGCTAAGGAGCTAGCACATGTCCCCCACAAAAGAACTGTCTGATTTGGGTGTGAGCATCTGGTTGGACGACTTGTCCCGCCAACGCCTCACCTCCGGAAACCTGGCCAGCCTCATGGCGAGCCACCACGTTGTTGGGGTGACCACAAACCCCACCATTTTCGCCGCTGCCCTGTCCGATGGCGACAGCTACCGCAACCAGATCGCAGAGTTGGCTGCTCGTGGTGTGGGCGCAGAGGAAGCTGTCGTCGACATCACTTCAGACGACGTCCGAGACGGGTGCGACCTCTTCACAGACGTTTTTAACGCCACCAAGGGTGTTGACGGTCGAGTCTCCATTGAGGTCTCTCCCCTTCTCGCCCATGACACGAACGGCACGATTGCGCAGGCGAAAGACTTGTATGCACGAGTGAACCGACCCAACGTGTATATCAAGATTCCTGCCACCAAAGCGGGACTTCCTGCCATCACTGAAGTATTAGCTTCTGGCATCAGTGTCAACGTGACCCTGATCTTCAGTATCGAGCGTTACCTCGAGGTGATGGAGGCCTTCCTGGCCGGCGTTGAGCAGGCTCAGCAACGCGGCCACGACATTTCAACTATCCATTCGGTGGCGTCATTCTTTGTGTCACGGGTTGACACGGCTGTTGATGCCCTGCTTGACAGCGTTGGCTCAAGTGAGGCGCAAGCACTCCGCTCTCAGGCCGCCATCGCGAACGCTCGTTTGGCCTACAAAGAATGGCAGCGAGTGTTCGGCACGGACAGAGCGCACACCCTCGTTGCCGGTGGCATGAATGTTCAGCGACCGCTGTGGGCGTCGACCGGAGTGAAAGACCCCGCCCTTCCCCCCGCCTTGTATGTCACCGAGCTGGCGGCCGCCGACACGGTCAACACCATGCCGGAGGCCACCCTTTTTGCCACCGCTGACCAAGCTGAGGTCGTCGGAGATCGCGTGACCGGGATGTTTGATGACGCCGAATCGGTGATGGCCAGCATTGGCGCACTGGGCATTTCAATGGCCGACGTGACGCAACAACTAGAAGACGAGGGGGTGGAAAAGTTTATTGCGAGCTGGCACGACCTGTTAGGGACGGTGTCGGATGCTTTAGACGCCGCCGCCCAATGATCCACATCCACCTCAACACCCTGCCCGCCGACGCTGTCGCTGACAGCGTCGGGCAGCTTGTTACCCACAACATCCCCTCCCGTATTCGAGCCCAAGACGATGCGGTGTGGGGTCCGGAAGCCGCACACGAAGCCAGTATCCGCCTGGGGTGGACCGTTGACCCCTCCCCTATGTTCGCCCTCATCGACCAAGTGGTCTCTCTGCGAGAGGACATGCTCTCCCGGGGAATCAACCACGTGGTGTTGTGCGGGATGGGTGGGTCGTCACTGGCCCCCGAAGTGATTGCCACCAGAAACGGTTTGCCGCTCACCATTCTGGACTCCACCCACCCCGACCAGGTGGAGCGTGCCCTCTCCCGGCCGCTCAGTGAGACTGTCGTTGTGGTGTCGTCAAAATCGGGCACCACCGTGGAGACAGCGGCGGCAAAAGTTTCCCTCGAACAGGCTTTTGTTGACGCTGGGCTGGCCCCCACCGACCACATGGTGTTTGTGACAGACCCCGGGTCCCCTCTTGACCAAGAAGTCACCGCAGCGGGGTTCCGAGTGTTCCACGCCGACCCGACCGTCGGTGGCCGGTTTTCCGCCCTCACAGCTTTTGGGGTGGTCCCCACCACTCTGGCTGGCGCCGACACCCACACACTGGTGCGAGAGGCCGCCGGCGTGGTGTCGGCGTGTAGTGAAGACGAGGCGACTAACCCGGCAGTCGTTCTCGGTGCTGCCCTGGCGCACCGGGCGACCCCTTTTGCTGTCATTGTTCCCGATTCGGCGAGCCTTCCCGGTCTTGGCGACTGGGTGGAACAGTTGGTGGCCGAATCGACGGGTAAAGACGGCAGAGGTGTGTTACCCGTTGTGGTGTCTGGCCCCGACCACCCCACAGTCACCGATGCGCCAGACGATGCGCTCCTCATTGGGGTGAGTGCCACAGAAACGGCAGTTGACGGGGCACACCTCACCGTAACCGGGTCACTCGGTGAACAGTTTGTGGTGTGGC
Organism: Microbacteriaceae bacterium; assembly: GCA_007117135.1. GTDB lineage: Bacteria > Actinomycetota > Actinomycetes > Actinomycetales > Microbacteriaceae > Pontimonas. Next base: position 27,045 of record SKHB01000005.1, read on the forward strand.
AGTGGGCGACCGCCATGGCCGGGTTCCTGCTTCACCTCAACCCGTTTGATCAGCCTGATGTGGAAAGCGCCAAGTCTGCGGCGAGGAGTCTTCTCGAGCAGCGACCAGAGTCCACTGAGCCGGTTTTCACCGAATCCGGCGTTGAGGTGTCAGCGTTGCACCTGGACCTCGACCCTGCCGCAGGAATTGCCGGCGTGTGGCAGTCGGTGGTGGAACGTGCGGGTCGCGATGGTTACATTGCACTGCACGTTTATGCCGACCGCGAGGCAACAGGCCCGTGGGACGAACTTGCCACGGCCCTTGCCGCTTCGTCTCGCCGGCCAGTGACTGTCGGTTTTGGGCCCCGCTTTTTGCACTCCACCGGCCAGTTCCACAAGGGCGGCACACCGTCTGGAACATTCGTCCAAATAGAGGTTTTGCCCACCCAGGCTGTCGCTATCCCCGGATACCCATTTGGGTTTGCCGAACTCATTGACGCCCAGTCGGCGGGTGACCGCCAGGTGTTGGCCGCCCGCGGACTACCCGTCGTCACCCTGCGGGTCACCGACAGCGCGGCCGTGCGGCTTCTTGCCGGCTGGGTGGGGTCCCGTGACCATTAACCCTTTGCGGCTTGTCGGGGATCGACGCCTTGCCCGCATTGCCGGACCGAGCGCGCTGGTCATTTTTGGGGTGACCGGTGACCTGGCCAAAAAGAAACTGCTCCCGGCGATCTACGAGCTTGCGGCGAGTGGCTTTCTGCACCCCGGTTTTTCTGTTGTCGGGTTTGGCCGCCGCGACTGGGACGACGACCAGTTTCGGGACTATGCACGCGGCGCAATAGCTGAACATTCCCGAACCACTTTTCATGACAGCGTGTGGGCGAGTATTGCTCCGGGTATGCGTTTTGTGTCCGGAAGTTTTGACGACACGGCCGCTTTTCACACTCTTCGCAGCACCCTTGATGAGCTACGGCAAGCCCGCGGAACTAAGGGAAACCACGCCTACTATCTGTCGATTCCTCCGTCACAGTTCCCCGTGGTAACCACCGCGCTTCGAGAAGCAGGTTTGGCTGACACTGATGACTCATCGTGGCGGCGGGTAATCGTCGAAAAACCGTTTGGCCAGGATCTTGCCTCCGCCACGGCCCTCAACGCCACTGTCGAATCAGTGTTTGCTGCTGACTCAGTATTTCGAATCGACCACTATTTGGGCAAAGAAACGGTTCAAAACATGTTGGCTGTTCGCTTCGCGAACTCCATGTATGAACCGGTGTGGAATAGCAATTACATTGACCACGTCCAAATCACCATGGCGGAAGACATTGGGGTGGGGACGCGCGCCGGCTATTACGACGGTATTGGGGCTGCCCGAGACGTGCTCCAAAACCATTTGTTGCAGCTGTTGGCGCTGACAGCGATGGAAGAACCGGTGTCATTTCAGGCCGGTGACGTTCGGGCGGAGAAAGAAAAAGTTCTCGCCGCTATTTCTCCCCCCACCCACATTCCCACGGAGACAGCCCGTGGGAGATATGTCGGCGGCTGGCAGGGGGGCAACCCTGTTGCCGGATACCTCGATGAGGAGGGTATCCCCGGTGACTCGATGACTGAAACCTATGCCGCGGTTCGATTGATGGTGAACACCAGGCGGTGGCAGGGTGTGCCGTTTTATCTTCGAACCGGGAAACGGCTGGGGCGTCGTGTGACGGAAATCGCGATCGTGTTCAAAGACGCCCCCTCTCACCTTTTTCCTGAAATTGCGTCGGGTGAGTTGGGTCAAAATGCGATGGTGATTCGTGTCCAACCAGACGAGGGTGTGACGATGCGATTCGCGTCAAAAGTTCCCGGTCCAGCCATGCAAGTCAGAAACGTCACCATGGACTTTGGGTATGGCCATGCCTTCACCGAGGCGAGCCCGGAAGCCTATGAGCGGCTCATTTTGGACGTCTTGCTGGGAGACCCGCCCCTGTTTCCCCACCAGCGGGAAGTGGAACTATCGTGGCGGATTTTAGATCCCGTGATTTCCCACTGGGCCGAAAACGGCCCCCCGGACGATTATGTTCCGGGAACGTGGGGGCCGGACTCGGCTGACCACCTGTTGCTTCGAGACAACCGCGTGTGGAGGCGGCCGTGATCATCACTCTTCCTTCGACGTCAACATCGGTAATCGCCAAAACCCTGATTACCGCCCGAGATGAAGGCGGCCAAGTTGCCCTCGGTCGTGTGCTCACCTGCGTCATCGCCACGAGGGATACGTCTGAAGAAAAAGTGATCCAGGCGGCAAATGATGCGAGCCGGGAACACCCGATGCGGCTCATTGTCGTTTCCCACCCGGTGTCTCCCATTCCGGGTGAAGAAGACGGTTTAGATGCGGAAATCAGGTTAGGTGGTGACGCGGGAGCAAGCGAAGTGTTGGTACTTCGACCCCGCGGAGAAAGTGCTCAACACATCCCCGGTCTGATTAACGGATTGTTGTTGCCCGATGCGCCGGTGGTGAGCTGGTGGCCGGAGGATTGCCCTCCGTGCTTGGGGAGCACTCCCCTGGGCCAAATGTCACAACGTCGGATCATGGACAGCCAATCCGAAGTGGACCCGGCTGAGACTTTGCGTTTGCAGGCAGCAGGTTATCGACCGGGTGATACTGATCTTGCCTGGGCGAGGATCACCGGTTGGCGTAGCCAGCTAGCTGCCACTCTTGACAATTTGGGTGATGCCCGTATTTCGCAGGCCAGCGTCACGGGTCACCATGCCAACCCGTCGGTGACACTGTTGGCGGCCTGGTTGGGGTATTGCTTGGGAGCAGACATCACAGTTCACACGAACGTGCCGGACGGTATTACCGGTGTTTTCCAAGTGGCCTTGGAGATACCTGGTGGTGTGGTGAGTCTCACTCGAGTGGATGACAACACGGCAGAGTTGAGCCAACCCGGTCAGCCAAATTTTCCCGTTTTTCTTCCCCGGCGAGGATTGCCGCAGCTGCTTGCTGAAGAATTGAGACGCTTGTCACCGGACCCCGTCTTTGGCGACGTACTCGTGAAGGGCCTCACAAGGGTTCGCAATATCTCCTAGTCTGGGGAATCAAGGAGAGGAATGTGTGACAGGTAAACGTGCGGTTGTGGCGGGCTCCAGGGCCGAATTGGCTGAACTCGTTGCCGATAAGTTTGTGGTCCGGGTCCGCAAAAGCGTGAAACGCCAAGGTGTCGCGAATGTTGTGTTGACCGGCGGGTCGGTGGCCAGAGACGTTCACCGCGCGATTTCTGCCCACCCAGACCGGGACAGTGTTGACTGGTCGGCTGTTCATTTTTGGTGGGGCGACGAACGATACCTGCCAGCCGGTGACGCTGAACGCAACGAACAGCAAGCCACCGAAGACATGCTGGAGAGTCTTGCCGTCCCCGCATCACATATTCACCGTATGCCGGCCCAGATTGCGGGTGTCAGCGTTGATGTTGCGGCAGCTCACTACGCGGAAGAATTGGCTTCTCTCGCGCCCGAGGGGGCTTTGTGGCCTGCTTTCGATATTGTTTTCGCCGGTGTTGGCCCAGACGGTCACGTGTTGAGTGTTTTTCCCGGGTTCCCCCAGGCAAGCCTGAGCACCCGTGCGGTGGTCGGCGTGGACAACTCCCCCAAACCTCCATCACAGCGGATCACCATGTCGATTCCGCTTGCTAACAGCGCTCAGCGAGTATGGCTGGTCGCGTCAGGGTCGGATAAGGCATCCGCCATTGGTTTAGCGCTGGCGGGTGCTCACACACCGGAGGTCCCGGCGGCGGGCCTGCGCGGAACACAATCAACGAAGGTGTTCATTGACGCCGAGTTGGCTGCCGGAGTTGCTGAAGATTTAGTGGAGCGTCAACGTTTCTGGTCGGCCGATGATGAACGCGCCGACTACATTCCCAACGCCTTACGCTGAACCGTTTTTACGCTGAGCCTTTTTTCTTCCGCAACTTTTCGAGAGCTTCGTCAAGGATAGCTTTCGCTTCTTTCTCGGTTCGGCGCTCTTTGACATACGCGAGGTGGGTCTTATACGGCTCATTGGAGGGCAACTCTGGCGGGTTATCTTTATCACGACCAGCCGGCAAACCACTCGACGGCGAATCAATAATGTCGGGAATTTCTTCCGGGTCAACTTGGGCGGAAAAGTACCGAACGGTTTGATTGCCCAGTGCATCCCAGTAGGACACTTCAATGCGGTCAGCAAGAATCCCCCGGTCTTGTTCCCCCATGGGGCCAGAACCCACCCGAGTTCCACGAATTGCGCTGCCGCCTGATGCCATGTTGTCCTCCTGATATCCCCGATGGGGTGAAACTAAATGTTGAAACGTGTGAACAGGCCAAGGACCACGATTGATGCCACCCACACCAAACTGATGACCACGGTGATGCGGTTAAGGTTTCTTTCTGCCACCCCGGACGAACCCAGATTTGATGTCACTCCCCCGCCAAACATGTCCGATAGGCCACCACCGCGACCCTTATGAAGCAAGATCATGAGGGTCAACAAAATACTGGTCAGGGCCAAGATGACCTGAAAAATGACCTCAATGATTTCCATGATGCTCCTCTACCAGCCTGAACCAGTGTAATGGACGATACGTCAAGCCCTAATCGAGGGTGACGTGGTCGGGGAACCGAACAATGGCTGAAAACTCGTCCACATCCAAACTGGCCCCACCGACCAGTGCGCCATCAACGTTGGGCCGTTTCATGAAACCGGCAATGTTGCCTGACTTCACTGACCCGCCGTAAAGAATTCTGGTGCTCTCTGCGCGTTCCTGGCCGTGAGAGTTGGCGATGGTGTCACGCAGAACCGCGCAGACCTCTTCCGCTTCATCAGCGGTGGCGGGTGTTCCCGACCCGATAGCCCACACTGGCTCGTAGGCGATGACATAGTCGGAGTCTTGGCTAATAGCCTCGAGCACCACGCGAAGCTGTTCGACAGGTATTTTTGCCGCACCGTGGGTGTCACGATCTTCTGCCGTTTCACCGACGCACACCACGGGAATGAGACCGTGCTTCACCGCGGCAAGTGTTTTTGCCGCAACAAGTTCATCAGCTTCGTGGTGGTCAGCTCGCCGCTCCGAGTGGCCAATGATGACGTATTGGCAGTTCAGCTGGGCGAGAAAAGCACCAGAGATGTCACCGGTGTGCGCGCCGGAGTCGTGGGGTGACAGGTCTTGGGCGCCAAGGTGAAGGGGAAGTTTGTCTGCGGCGATCAGTGTTTGAACACTGCGCAGGTCAGTAAATGGGGGGAACACCGCCACTTCCACCTTGTCGGCCGAATAGTCGTGGTCTTTGAGAGACCACGCAAGTTTTTGGACAAACGCGATGGCTTGCAGGTGGTCGAGGTTCATTTTCCAATTGCCCGCAATGAGCGGTGTTCTTACGACGTCCATCCGACAGCCTCCAGTCCAGGTAATACTTTGCCTTCTAAAAATTCCAAACTTGCGCCACCACCGGTGGAGATGTGTCCAAAGTCGCTATCTCGATACCCGAAAGCTCTCACGGCAGCAGCCGAGTCTCCCCCGCCGACAACGCTCAAACCGTCAACACGGGTGAGAGCTTCAGCCACGGTGCGGGTTCCGTGGGCAAATGCGGCCATTTCGCTCACACCCATAGGCCCGTTCCACAGCACGGTGTGTGAGCGTGCAATGACGTTGGCGAAATGGCGTGCCGACTCGGGGCCGATATCAAGTCCCAGCGCGGTGGAACCAAAAGTGCCCGTTTCCAACTCGGTCACCCCCCGCACTTCATGACCAGCGTCGGCAGAGAATTTGTCCGCCATGACAATGTCGGTGGGGAGAACGATGTCCACTCCCGCTTCCTCGGCTTTGCGCAAATACTGGGAGACAGTGTCAATTTGGTCGGCTTCGAGAAGGCTTCCTCCGACCGCCATGCCTTGAGCGGCGAGAATGGTGAACACCATCCCCCCGCCAACGACCAGGGTGTCCACGGTGGGCAGCAGGGCATCAATAACACCCAGCTTGTCGGACACTTTAGACCCACCGAGCACAACCGTGTACGGGCGCTCGGGGTGCTCGGCGAGGGCGCTCAACACTCCGACCTCTTTTTCTACCAATAGCCCAGCGCAACTGGGCCGAAGCCCGGCCAGTTCATACACACTCGCCTGTTTGCGGTGAACTACGCCAAAACCGTCAATGACGACGGCGTCGAGAGGGGCAGCCAACAGGGCAGCAAAGTCTGCCCTGTCTTTCTCCTGTGAGGAGGTTTCTCGGGCATCGAAGCGCAGGTTTTCGGTCACGATAATGTCACCGGGTTTCGCAGCGGCCACTGCTTCGCCGACCAAATCTCCCACAACTTCGGGAACGAACACGACCGCCTGGTCCCATAGCTCTCTCAGCCTGGCTGCGACCGGTTCCAGACTGTATGCGGGGTCAGGAGCGCCCTGGGGACGCCCCAAATGGCTAAAGACGACAAGTGTGGCACCTGCGGAAGCCACATGTTCCAGGGTGGGAAGGACTGCTCTAATGCGACCGTCATCGGTAATGCGGTCACCGTCGAGGGGCACGTTCAGGTCGGCGCGTACCCCGACAACTTTCCCGGAGAGGTCCCCGAGGTCAGCGAGTGTTCGAAGACCCACGGGCTACAGGGACTGGCCCATGTAGTGCGCGAGGTCCACCAACCGGTTGGAGTATCCCCACTCGTTGTCATACCAGGAGCTGATCTTCACCTGGTTACCAATCACCCGAATGAGCCCACCGTCGACGATCGATGAATAGGGGTCGCCAACAATGTCCGACGACACAATGGGGTCCTCGGTGTAGCGCATGACGTTCCTGTAGGGGCCTGTGTCAGAGGCCTGTCGGAAAGCTTCTTGAACCTCTTCGACGGTCACCTCTCGTCCTGCTTCCACAGTGAGGTCGGTAATCGAGCCGGTGGGGGTGGGAACGCGGAGCGCGAAACCGTCCAGTTTGCCCTTCAGCTCGGGGAGAACAAGGCCGATAGCCTTCGCCGCACCGGTGGAGGTGGGAACAATGTTGAGGGCGGCAGCACGTGCGCGACGAAGGTCACTGTGTGGCCCGTCTTGTAGGTTCTGGTCGGCCGTGTAGGCGTGGACGGTTGTCATCAGACCACGCTCGATGCCAAACGCGTCGTTGAAAACCTTTGCCATGGGGGCCAGGCAGTTCGTCGTGCAGGAGGCATTGGAGACAATGTGGTGGTTTGCCGGGTCGTAGTCGGTGTGGTTGACCCCCAACACGACGGTGATGTCTTCATTGCTGGCCGGAGCAGAAATGATGACCTTTTTGGCGCCAGCAGTCAGGTGCGCCTTGGCTTTCTCGGCGTCGGTGAAAAACCCGGTCGACTCGATAACGACGTCAACACCGAGGTCTCCCCACGGCAACTTGCCGGGGTCGCGTTCGGCGAACACCTGCACTTTTTGCCCGTCGACGTCGATGGTGTTGCCGTCGACGCTGACATTCGCGTCGAGACGACCTGAGATGGAGTCGTACTTCAGCAGGTGTGCGAGGGCTTTGGGGTCGGTCAGGTCGTTGACTGCAACGACACGGAAATCAGCTTTTTGGGCAAACTGTGCACGGAAAAAACTCCGACCGATACGGCCAAAGCCATTAATGGCGACGGTGAGGGTCACATGAACTCCAGGGTTTGGGCGCGGTTACGCTGAGTGGCAAACGAAGAAGAGGCGTGGCCTCTTCTCTACGACATTAGCAGTGACGCGGCAGCGTTTTCACGGGCAGCAGCGAACCGCTGGTGAACGTTTTCCCAGTTGATGATGTTCCAGAACGCTTGGACATAGTCGGCCTTCACGTTTCTGTAGTCCAAATAGAAGGCGTGCTCCCACATGTCTAACTGCAACACGGGAATCGTCCCCTGGGCGGTGTTTCCCTGCTGGTCAAAGAGTTGCTGAATGACCAGCTGCGCGCCAACGGGGTCATAGGACAAGACAGCCCAACCAGAGCCCTGAATGCCCATTGCGGCCGCAGTGAAGTGCGCTTTGAACTTGTCAAAAGATCCGAAGAACTCGTCAACGGCTGCTCCCAGTTCGCCTTCCGGGGATCCATCAGAGCCGGGGGCGAGATTGGTCCAGAAGATGGAGTGGTTCACGTGCCCGCCGAGGTGGAAGGCAAGATCCTTTTCCAACCGGTTGATGTTCTGGAACTGACCGGTATCGCGAGCCTCAGCCATCTGCGCCAAGGCGTTATTCGCGCCGTCAACATACGCTTGGTGGTGTTTGGAGTGGTGGAGTTCCATGATGGTGGCGGAGATGTGCGGCTCGAGGGCCGCGTAATCGTAGGGAAGCTCGGGAAGCGTATAGGGGGCCATTGGGTGTTCCTCCATTGTGCGAATCGGACACTCTATTCTAGGCCGGCAGTTGCCTGCCCGCTCACGGGTTTCAGTAAGTTGGCAGGTCTGGCGGGATGGCGTGAACCGTGGACGGAATGCCCATTTCTTCCGCTTTCTTGTCGGCCATGGCGAGCAGCCGGCGGATCCGGCCCGCAACCGCGTCTTTGGTGAGTGGAGGGTCGGCGTGGTGGCCGAGTTCGTCGAGGCTTGCATCCTTGTGGTTAATGCGAAGAGTCCCCGCATAGTGCAGGTGTTCCGGCACGTCATCGCCAAGAATTTCGAGTGCCCGCTCCACCCGGGCGCATGCCGCCACGGCGGCCTGCGCGGAGCGGCGAAGGTTGGCGTCATCAAAATTCACCAGGCGGTTGGTGTTGTTTCGAACTTCGCGGCGTTTGCGTAACTCATCCCACGAGTCTCGGGTTTCTGCCGCGCCCATGTGTTGAAGCAGGCTGCTAATCGATTCGGGTTCTCTCACGAACACCCGCTGGGCCATGCGGACTTCTCGGGCTTTCGCTGTCACACCCATCCGTTGGGCGATGCCCACCATCGCCATGGCGGCCTCAGAGGTGGGCGACACCAGTTCGATCGAGGACGAACGTCCGGGTTCGGTGAGCGTGCCGCGAGCGAGGAAAGCTCCCCGCCAAATGGCGGCGAGAACATCGGGGGGACTGGTGGTCAGCTTATTTGACAGCCCCCTGATCGGGCGTTTTCTCTCATCCATTAGCCCAGCCTGCCTGGCGAGAATGTCGCCCCCTCGCCTCACTCGCACCACATACATGGGGTAGGAACGTTGAGAGTTGGCTTGCATGACAGCCGCATCGGATGCGAAACCGAGCAGTTCGTGAAGCTCTTTGCGTAACCTTTTTGCGGTGGCCACGTGGTCCACCTCCACCTCGACGGCGACTTGCCCGGAGATGACGTGGAGTCCTCCTGCGAAACGCAAGAGGGAGGACAGTTCGGCGAGGCGCTGCTGCTGGTTTCCTTGTGGGACTTTGACCAGCTCATCTTTCACGGCTTGCGTGAGGGTATCAAGCGACAACAGGTTTTACTCCCGCCCGGCGTCTCTATGTCGGATAGACACGGTGACACCTGGAATCTCTTTTAGGCGATCCGCTAATTCGATGGCCGTTGCGACAGACCGGTGTTTTCCTCCGGTGCACCCAATGGCCAACGTGGCGAATCGCTTGTTTTCTTCGCGATAACCACCCAAGACGATGCGTAGGGCATCGACTTGTTTGTCCAGGTACTGCGCCACGCCTTCTTGAGTCAAGACGTAGTCGCTCACCGCAGAATCTGTACCGGTCAATGATTTTAGCTCAGGCTGCCAGTAAGGGTTTGCCACAAACCTCATATCCCACACCATGTCCACATCGGTGGGCAGTCCGTATTTGAATCCGAAGCTTAACAAAGTCAGGGAGACACCGGGTTCTTTGCCCCCGTGAAAACGCTCAGTGATGACGGTGGAGAGTTGGTGAAGGTTCATCTCAGACGTGTCAATAACGATGTCAGAACGCTCCCGAATTTCTTGCATGAGCTCTCGCTCGCGGGTGATGCCTTCGAGCAAAGTTCCTTGTCCCTGCAAGGGATGCGGCCTGCGTACCTGTTCAAATCGTCTCACCAGAACATCGTCGGTGGCATCGAGATACATGATCTGAACATTGGCCCGCTCGGCCAAATCCATGATGGCTTCGCGAGCGTGTTCAAAAAGTTTTCCGCCTCGAACATCGACCACGCAGGCGACACGTTTCATGTCGCTCTCAGCGCCCTGCGCAACATCAACCAATGGTTGAAGCATTTGTGGGGGAAGGTTGTCCACCACATACCAACCGAGGTCTTCCAATGCGTTTCCGGCAGTGGAGCGGCCAGCCCCGGACATCCCGGTGACAATCAACACATCGTGGTCGCTCGACGACTGGGGCATTACCCTCCCAACTAGGGGTTTAGTGGTCCCCATGCTACCGGCTTCCACCCGAAGAACTTCCGCCGTTTGGGGCTTTCTCCGGGTGTAGTGCGTGGAAAATCTTGTCGACCATCGCCGGGCCAATGCCTGGGACTAGGCGGAGGTCTTCCCGGTCAGCCTGTTTGAGTGCGGTGACGGAACCGAAGTGTGTCAACAGCAGTGTCACCGTTTTTTTCCCCACCCCGGGTATGTCAGACAGTTGGCTGGAAATGGAGCGCCGCCGAGTGGTTTTTTGGTAGCTGAGGGCAACGCGGTGTGCTTCATCACGAACACGTTGCAAGACAAATAATGCTTCAGATGATCTGGGCAAAATGACCGGATAGTCAGAATCTGGCAGCCATACTTCTTCTAACCGTTTCGCGAGCCCGCAAATGGGAATATCCAGGCCAGATTCGGCCATGGCCCGCCTGGCTGCGGATACTTGTGGCGCGCCGCCGTCCACCACGAGCAGGCCCGGCGGGTAGGCGAAGCCGCTTTTCTTGGGTGGCTCATCTTGCCGGTCACCGTCATTAGTTTCATCGGCGTCGCCAATGAGCCTTCGTAGACGCCTGCTGACGACCTGGTAGATCGCATCGGTGTCGTCGCGCGCATCGTCGATGGCAAACTTTCGGTAGTGGTCACGGCGAGGAAGGCCGTCTTCAAAGACCACCATGGACGCCACCTGGTTTTCCCCTCCCAGGTGCGAGACGTCAAAACATTCAATCCGCAATGGTGCCTCGTCAAGACACAATGCGTCGCCCAGCTCCGCCAACGCGGCAGACCGTGCAACAACGTCGGTGGAACGTTTCTGGACATATGTTTGGAGCGTATGTTTGGCGTTGAGTTTTACGGTGTCAGACAGCGTTGCCAGTTCGCCGCGTTTCGCGACCCGAATCTCCACTCCCCCTTTTTCTCCGGCCACCCCTCGGGCTTCTGTGAGACGTTCAGAAAACAGGTCAACGTCTCTGGGAAGTGTCGGGACAATAACGAGCTTGGCTGGTGGAAATTGGTCATCAAACCCGTCTCGTAGCGCTGCCTCGACCAAGTCGTGGGGTCGTGGTTCGGTGTCGGTGTCCATGACCCAGCCACGCGCCTGTTTTACTCGACCCCCTCGAACACGGAAAACGTAGCTGGCGGCGTGGAGCGAATCGTAGGCGATCCCAAAGATGTCGGCGTCAACCCGGTCGGACAAGACCATGGTGTTTTTGATGAGAATTGTTTCGATGGCTTCGAGGCGATCTCGCAGCTTTGCCGCCCTTTCGAAGTCGAGGCGTTCAGCTGACTGCAACATGTCGAGCCGGAGGGTGTCGATGATCCGGTCGTCTTTGCCGTCCATAAATGAGGCCAGCCCGAGGGCAAGAGCTTTGTGTTCGGCCGGTTCAATTCGGCCCACACACGGTGCTGCGCACTTACCAATGTCGCCCAGCAGGCAGGGGCGGTTTTCTCGCTGCGCTCGGCGGTAGGTGGTTTCTGTGCACGAGCGAACAGGAAAAGCTTTCAGGAGGGTGTTCAAGGTGTCTCGCAGCGCCCACGAATTAGCAAACGGCCCAAAATATTTCGCACCGGGAATATCTTTCCGACGGGAGAGAAAAACTCGGGGGATGGTGTCGGTGACGGTCACCACCAGGTAGGGATACGACTTGTCGTCGCGGAAGCGAATGTTGAACTCTGGTTGGAATTCTTTAATCCAGGCATATTCGAGCTGTAGGGCGGCGCGTTCTGTGGGCACCACCGTCCAATCCACGCTCCTCGCCGTGTCCACCATGCGCCGTGTGCGTTCCATAAGCGACTCTGGCGGGCCAAAGTAGGTGGATAGGCGGTTGCGAAGATTTTTGGCTTTGCCCACATAGAGCACAGTTCCGCGCTGGTTCATGAACCGATACACCCCAGGGCTGGTGGGGATGTCGGAGGTGGCGGGCCGCCAGGCCCGGCTGGTCATGACTGGTGTCTCCCGATAGCCTCGGCGAGGAATACGCCGGTGTGTGAGTGGGTGAGGGTGGCGAGCTTTTCGGGTGTTCCCTCAGCAACCACCTGGCCGCCCCCTGAGCCGCCTTCCGGGCCCAGGTCGATGATCCAGTCTGCACTCCTGATCACGTCCAGGTTGTGCTCAATCACAATCACGCTGTTGCCTTTGTCGACCAGGCCGTGGAGAACGGTCAACAGTTTGGCGACATCGTGAAAGTGGAGACCGGTGGTGGGCTCGTCGAGGACATAAATGGTGCGACCGGTGGATCGGCGTTGCAGCTCAGTGGCTAACTTCACCCGTTGCGCTTCCCCGCCGGACAGTGTGGTGGCTGATTGGCCGAGCCTGACATACCCCAGGCCCACATCGACCAATGTTTGCAAGTACCGGTGGATTGACGTAATCGGCTCAAAAAATCCGGTGGCTTCCTCGATTGACATGTCGAGAACATCGGCGATTGTTTTGCCCTTGTAATGCACCTGAAGGGTTTCTCTGTTGTACCGCTTCCCGTGACACACCTCACACGGCACATACACATCGGGTAAAAAGTTCATTTCGATGGTGATCGTTCCATCACCGGCGCAGTTTTCGCAGCGCCCCCCTTTCACGTTGAAGGAGAACCGCCCAGGCAGGTAGCCGCGCAGTTTTGCTTCTGGGGTTTCGGCAAAAAGTGCACGGATTTTGTCGAATACTCCGGTATACGTCGCCGGGTTGGAGCGGGGTGTCCGCCCGATGGGGCCCTGGTCCACGTGAACAATCTTGTCCAAATGTTCGCTGCCTCTAATGCGCAGATGCTTTCCGGGCACCAACTTGGCCCCGTTGAGACGATTTGCGAGCGACCGATACACAATGTCGTTCACCAGCGACGACTTACCCGAACCACTCACACCGGTGACGGTAACAAAAATTCCGAGCGGAAAATCAACCGTGGTGTCGCTGAGATTGTTCTCCTTGGCCCCCTCAACAGTGAGAAGGCGTTTCTTGTCAACGGGGCGTCGTTTGCGCTCCTGCACCACCTGAAGTCGGCCGTCCACGTATTGGGCGGTGATGGACTCTTTCGCCTGAGACAGTGTTCCCACCGGACCCGAGTGGACAATCCGTCCACCGTGCTCCCCCGCCCCCGGTCCAATGTCAACCAACCAGTCGGCTGTGCGGATGGTGTCTTCGTCGTGTTCAACAACAATGAGTGTGTTCCCCAAGTCTCGAAGCCTCACCAGCGTGTCGATGAGTCTCGCGTTATCCCGCTGGTGCAACCCAATACTGGGCTCGTCGAGAACATAGAGCACGCCGGTCAGGCCGGACCCAATTTGGGTGGCCAGCCGAATGCGCTGCGCTTCACCGCCGGACAGCGATCCGGCTTGCCTCGCCAAGGTCAAATATCCAAGACCCACTTGCAATAAAAAGTCCAACCGGGCGGAAATCTCTCGAACAATGGGGGCCGCAATGGTCTCTTGGGATGATTCGACCACCAGGGTGGTGATGTATTCGTGGGCGTCATCGAGACTCATCCGCACCACATCGGCAATGGAGCGACCGTGAACGGTGACGGCCAACACGTCAGGCTTCAGTCGGTCACCGTCACACGCTTCACAGGGGATTTCTCTCAAGTATTCGGCGTATCGCTGTTTGGACCAGTCGGAGTCAGTTTCGTGGTATTTCCGCTCCACCCACGGCAACACCCCCTCGAAACCGCTTGAGTATTTGACGTCCCGGCCATAACGGTTGCGCCACTTGACCACCACCTGAAAGTTGTTGCCCCGAAGAATGGCGTCCTGAATGTGTTCAGGAAGGTCTTCCCAGGCGGTGGTGAGGTCAAAGTCGAGATCCTTGGCAAGCCCCCCGAGAATGTTCTTGAAGTAGCCGTAGAGGCCACCTTTGGATTGGGTCCAAGGAATAATGGCCCCGTCCAAAACACTGAGCGCCGGGTCGCCGATAACCGAGTCGGCGTCGACCGCCATTTGGAAACCTAACCCTGAACATTTTGCACACGCCCCAAACGGGGAGTTGAAAGAAAACGTGCGGGGCTCAATTTCGGTTAAGCCAATGTCATGCCCTTCGGGGCAGCTGAGCTTTTCACTGAAAGTGCGCTCAGTGGTGGTCTCCCCGTCGATGACCTGAATGGTGATGACTCCGTTGGCTAGCCCGAGTGCGGTTTCGAGTGAGTCGGTGAGGCGTCCCACAAGGTCGGGTTTCATCACCAACCTGTCGACCACAACGTCGATGCTGTGCTTCTTTGTTTTCTGCAGGGTGGGCGGTTGTGCAAGAGTGACCATCTCGCCGTCGATAATTGCCCGGGAATAACCTTGGGATTGCAGCGACGACATCAGGTCAACAAATTCGCCCTTGCGGCCGCTCACGACTGGGGCGAGAACCTGGAAACGGGTCCCCTCTGCCATGCCCATCAACTGATCAGCAATCTGTTGCACGGTGGTGCGCTCAATACGCCCCCCGCATTCCACGCAGTGCGGAATGCCAATGCGGGCAAAAAGAAGCCTCAGGTAGTCATAGATTTCGGTAATCGTGCCCACCGTGGAGCGGGGGTTACGGTTGGTCGACTTTTGGTCTATCGACACGGCCGGGCTGAGGCCATCAATGGTGTCAACGTCTGGCCTGTCAACTTGCCCCAAAAACTGGCGGGCATAGGCAGACAAGGATTCGACGTATCGTCGTTGGCCTTCAGCAAAAATCGTGTCAAACGCGAGTGAACTTTTTCCTGACCCTGACAGCCCGGTGAACACCACGAGGGAGTCTCGGGGAATATCCAGGTCCACGTTGTTCAGGTTGTGAACCCTCGCTCCACGAACACTCAGCAGCGCGGTATTGCGGGGTGTTTCAATGGGCACACTCCAGTCTATGGCGCCCCGGTAACCGGTCGCTGACTTCCAGCCGGGTGTCAACGACCGAGTTGGGTCATTTCCCGCAGTGCCCGTTTGAGTTCCATGATTTCGTCCCGAAGTCTTGCTGCCAGTTCGAACTTGAGGTCGTGTGAGGCTTGCATCAT
>SKHB01000033.1 GCA_007117135.1 Microbacteriaceae bacterium
CAAAAGGCACGGGTTAACCGCACATCACGACAGTTATCCAGATAACTGAGTGTGTCGTGCGCGTGCGGCTATTGGTTCAGTGGAGTGATGCGATCGTAGTCATCCTGAGCAGCTTGTTTTAGCTTCGCCAACTCCCATTGTGACTGCAGGTTCAGCCACAATTCCGGTGTTGTGCCGAAGAACCGTGCAAGCCTCATCGCTGAATCAGCAGTAATGGCCCGCATGCCTCGAACAATCTCGCTCACCCGGATCGGGGGAACCCCGATCGCCCGGGCGAGAGCACTTTGGCTGATTCCAGCCGGTTTCATGAAGTTGTGAAGGAGAACCTCCCCCGGTGGCACGGGATCCGCCATGAACTGGGAGGTGTCCCGGGGAATAATCTGGCGCGGTGTGTCAGTGATAGTCAATGAGCTCTACCTCCTCCGGTCCGAATACACCCCAGCGAAAAAAGACTCGCCATTGCCGGTTAACGCGAATACTCCAGAACCCGACCAACGCTCCCCGACGTTGCTCCAGCCGAAAGCCGGGAACCGCTGCCAGGTCAGCCAGGGAGTGCGCCGCGTCAAGAACAGCAAGAGTTCTTCTCGTCTGATGGCACACGCTCGGGTGCCACTTCGGTGGACATCCGTCATGGAACACCTCCGCTGTTGCCTTGGAGCCAAAAGACTGAATCACTCGGCGAGATTAACGCCTCGCGTTATTCTATCGCCAAAGTTGTCCACAGGCTAGGCCGAAACACATATGCCGAGCTTCGTCAACAGTGATCACCTGGCGGAGCGTCCAACAATGTCACGGTACTGGGAGGCAACTTCTGTGACACCCCGTCACCGCTGCTGCTCCGTTACGCCTCTTGCTCGCCCTTTCGGCGCAACCAGGCGAAGAAGACAACGATTCCGATAATCACCGCAAGGGCAACCAGCAGTAGCCACCAGAAGAAGCCACCAGCCTGCTCAGCCGTGGTGACCACCTCGGGAGCGTCGTCACCGACCAGCACACCCAGGTTTGCTGCTCGGACGTAACCGTCCATGCCCACACCCTGGAGTTGCAGGGTGTGTTCACCGACTGACACCACGCGGCCGTCGACATTCATTTCACCGTTGAATTCGCCGTTTTCATCGATGTCGACAGTTCCCAGCAGTGTCGGCTCAGAGAACAACCACACATCTGCCCTGGTCAGTGGCATGAATCCAGTACCCGACACTTGAGCTGTTTCGTCACGCACCAGTTTCAGCAACACTCCACCGTCTTCGGTTTCTTCCACCGCAGCATTCGGGTTGTTCACATCCACTGCCATTGTCCACCCGTCGCCCTCAATGCGGGTTTGCTTGTCATCAGGCAACGCAATCACCGTCACCGGGGTGGGAACACCGGCGGTGGTGGCAAGAGATTGTCCAGGCAACAGCACGGGGGTGATTCCCACCTCACGGTCAGGTTCCGGGGCAGGGGGTGGTTGGGCGATGTTCACCGTCAACTCAACAACAGCCTGACGACCCTCATCGTCAACGGTCACCATTTGGAGAACCTGTCGACCAATCGGAATCGGTGCATCGCGTAAGCCGGTGGCAAAGAGGGCTTCACCGTTAAAGTTCCCCGCCTCATCGGCTTGAATGCGGGTGATTTCTTTCGCGTTGTCCCCCTGAAGCGGCATAAACACTTGAACAACAGACCGGGGGGCAACCCCTGTTCCTTGAAGGGTTGCCGACGTTCCGCTTCGAACCTGCACCTCAGTTTGCCCACCGGGTGCTTGGCGAACCGAACCCTGATCGGGCTGCACAGAAATACCCAAATTCAACCTGTCTACCCGAAGCGCCAAATTGGTGGGACTTTGAACTGTCGATTGGACAGTTGTTGGAGTCCCGCCAACAATGGCCGTTGGCGCAGCAGGGGGTGTCGGTGCAACGTTATTGCGCAACACCGGCCCAGGCTGAAGCGGCCCTGGCTCCACCACCCGAGGCCTCAACACCACAGCTGCCTGGGGCGCAACTGGGGGCGCCACGGGCACCGGCACTACTGCCGGGGGTCGTGGCGTGGCAGCGGGGGCAGGCGCTGGGGGTGGTGGAGGTGGTGGAGGTTGTGTTGCACCTTCAACGAAAGTGAATGTCACTGCACAGGCCGCGGTTACGTTGCTGACGGTAAACGTATTTCCAGAGCGAGTTACCCCTCCGGCGCAGGTCGTCATCGCGGAAACCGAGCTTCCCGAACCAGGTGTGGCAACAAAAGTGGTGGAATTACCCTCCAAAACAGTTCGCAACTCTGGAGTTACGGAGCCGGTAGCGTCTCCTTCATTGACGCGAGCTGTCGTAACGTCAAATCCAGTGGACAAATCGTTGATGGTAAACGTCTTTGTTTCACCGTTCACCCGTCCCGCCTCATTGATTGCGACGGGGCGGAAATGGTACTCGGTAGACGGGCTTAGCCCAGAGATAGTCCGAGCGACCGGGATATTTGCAGCAGGACCTCGGATGTCTGGAGGCGATGCTGGAAGCAAACTCACCCCAGTGGTGAATGCCGCATTCGTGGCGATTTCGAAGTACAAGGTGGTTTGACCGTCGGGGTTCAACTCACTTTCGCCAGTCGACAGAAGCTCCGCCGAGACTAGAACGCTGGTGTCGCTTTGCCTCACAGCCGAGGTTTCGGTGTCTTTAAATGTTGCCAAAACGGTAGGGGTTTCATATCTGAAACCGACAAGAATCCGGATGGTGTCCGTGGTGTTCGAAAAACTTGACATATTGAAACCGCTCGGCCGGTATTGGCTGTTATCGCGAGGGTACCACTCGTCGATAATTGCGCTTCCGAGAATGAGGTTCTCGAAATCGAGAGAGGTGGTATTGAAGTGGCAGCCACTCCCGGAACCATCTCTTTGTTGCCCAATGAAGTAGTACTGATTTGGGAAAAGTGAAAAAGGCTCCTCAAAATCCTGGTATTCGGGTGTGTCGTTCTGCAATAAACGCCAATCCACTCTCGCGGTGCGGCCACCAGCCGACAGAATAGCCCCGAGCTTGATGCTGGGAGTGTTGGTTGTTTCTTCTGGCTTGATGGTGGCTGGATCAACCACAGCATCAGCGATAAATGCCTCGAACCCTGTGCAGGAGCGCCCCGATCCTCCCCAGATTCCTGTGACGCGAATCTCCCGGGCTGGCTTAAAAACGTAGCCTCGAAAGAGGAAGTTTCCATTGCCCGTGCCGGTTGCAAAGTCTTGTACTCGAAAATCTCCGAACGAGCCATCGATAAACGAAAAAGCGTCCGGCAGAATCGTCGATCCAACACCGTCCACGGTCACCGTGACGTTCTTAGACCCTGAGGGTTGATTTTCAGGAGCAACGGCAATGATTTTCGTGTCTGTCACCCGAATGACATTTGCAACTGCGTCTCCGATTTTGACCGCGACTGCCGAGACGCTTCCCCCGAATCCACTACCCACGATTTCGATAGACATGCCGCCGGCGGCCGATCCTGCTGAAGGGGAAATAGAATCTACGTCAGGCCCGGGTGCAGAGAAAAGGGATATCAGGGGCTCAGGCGCCAGATACTCGAAACCGACGTCCTGACTTGACTCAAACTCAGTGCCTCCGACATCAACCGTGACCACCATTGGCGCAACGCCTGCTTCAGCGCCTTCGGGAACCGTAGCGGTCAATTCCTCTTCACTAATCACGGTCACTCCGGTTGCGGCCACTCCTCCGACAGTCACCTCTGTAACGAAAGAAGTGTCACCAAACTTGAACCCTGTACCAGTCACGGTGATTTCCGTACCCCCTGCTAACGGACCGGATCCGGGCGAGATTTCGGTGACTGTCGGTGCTCCAATGACGGTAAAGACGCTGGGTTCCGACGGCGCGGTGTCCGTCACCACAACCGAAAGTGCTCCAGGCGCAAAAATGCCCGGCACCTCAACTGATAGCGAGTCTGGGTCAACTAACGTGCTCGTTACCGCCGTCCCATCAACGGTGACGGTACTCTCCGACGTGAACCCTGTCCCCGTGATGACAACAGTCGTTGCTTGTCCTTGCGGCCCAAAAGTTGGGCTTATCGAACTAACGGCAGGAGGGTCCGTAGTACCCGAGGCTCTCACAGTATCCGTTGAGCCCATCGAGACAAGCCCAAACGACACCAAGAGAACCAGTACCAGGCCCCACGCCATCGACTTCATTAAACCTCGAGCACCTTTCACTACTAACCCAAAGAATAACATCTTTCACATGCCATTTTCGAGAAAATCCTCCGGTAATCAAGCTCAAAGAGAGAAAGAACTAGTGTCCCGGCTGGCTCGTCAAAGAGGATTCATGAACCTGTTGCGCTTTCAGTCCGCAGCGTAGCTCGGCTAACCTAAGAGGCTAGGGGCCTGTGGCGCAGTTGGTAGCGCGTCTCGTTCGCAATGAGAAGGTCACGGGTTCGATTCCCGTCAGGTCCACAAATCTCGGCCCGACATCAGGGGTCCTAATCCAAGCCGAGTGCCTAAATAGCTAAACAGCTCTCCGACGCTGCAATACCTCGTCCAGGTTTGGTCTGGTGCCAGGTTGCGTCTCACCGATGACACCCATTTGGTCAAAGCGTGAGACGGGAGCGAGCTTTTCCTGCTCGGCGGCGATCTCCTCTGGCCTGACTTGGGCTGCTGCCTGCCGTGCTTGGCGCAGAAGCTCTTCCCTCG